>JABFVP010000435.1 GCA_013362725.1 Cupriavidus sp. | reverse complement strand
GCTAGAGTGGGCCCTACGTCCACGCGCCATTCCTGTGCATGACACAGTCCTCCGGAGAGGTGACAACAAGGACGAAACGGGATATTTGAACGGGAATTCGCATGTCGAACGCTGCACCGACGTTGTTGGTGGTCGATGATCATCCTATGGCCTTGTCAGGGACCACCGCCTTCCTGGCCGAAGTGATGCCGGATGTGGCAGTCCACGCCGCCGGCAGTGCCCGCGAGGCCCTGGCCAGCCTGCAGCAAGGCTTGCGCCCCGATATCGTGCTGCTCGATATCTGGCTGAACGACGGCACCGGCTTCGATGCCATGCAGACCTTCAAGACCGTCATCCCGGGCGCGCGCTTTATCTTCATGTCGGCCGAGGCCACCCCTGAAATCGTCGGCCGCGCCCGCGCGCTGTCGGCATGCGGCTTCGTCGGCAAGCATCTCGATGCCAATGCCTTCACCGCCGCGGTGCGCAAGGTGCTGGCCGGCGACACCGCCTTCCCTACAGACGAAGCCCTCAACGGGCGCGCCCAATCATTCGGCCCCGCCCACGGCATTCCGGTCACGCCCGCCGAGCTGGGCCTGACGCCGCGCCAGGGTTCGGTGCTGGCGCTGGTGCTGGAAGGCCTGCCCAACAAGGTGATCGCACGGCGGCTCGGGCTGACCGAGAACACCGTCAAGGAACACGTGTCCGCGATCCTGCAGCGACTGGGCGTGCGCACCCGCATGCAGGTGATGTCGCGCATGGAACGGTTCCGGCTGCGCCAGTAAAGTCAGCCGCCCTCCCCGCCCTTCCCACCGCCTAGGCCGGCCGCAGCCAGCGCCGCAGCAGCATCCGCAGCGAGGCCGGGTCCACCGGCTTGGACAGCACGAAATAACCGGCCTCTTCGGCCGCCGCCAGCGCGGCCGACTTCAGGTCGCCGGTCAGCAATGCGCTGCGCGCCTGCGGCTGCGTGTTTTGCCAGCGCTCGAGCAGGTCCAGGCCGTTTTCGCTGCCCGGCAGGCGCAGGTCGCAGAAGATGATGTCCGGGCGCAGGCCCTGGGCAAACAGCTTGTCGGCCTCGGCGCCATGCGCGGCGCAGGCCACGCGGATGCCCCACGCCTCCATCAGCGCGATCCACGCCTTGCGGATCTGGCTGTCGTCGTCGACCACCAGCACCGTGCCCTGCAGGCGATCGGGCTTGGCCTCCTGGGCCTGCGCCATGGCGCGCATCTCGCGCACGCTGGCCACGGTCTCGGCCGGCACCGGCGCCAGCGCGAACCAGAACACCGAGCCCTTGCCCGGCACCGAACGCACGCCATACGTGCCGCGCATCAGCCGCACGCATTCCTTGAAGATCGCCAGTCCCAGGCCCAGGCCCTGCGATGGGTCGCGCTGCGGGTTGTGGACCTGGTAGTAGGGCGAGAAGATGTCCGGCAGATGCTCGGGCGTGACGCCGGCACCGGTGTCCCAAACCTCCAGCCGCACGTTCTTGCGGCGCTGGCGCGCGGTCACCAGCACGCCGCCGCGCTGGGTATAGCGCAGCGCGTTCTGCACCAGGTTGAACAAGGCCCGGCGCAGCAGCACCGGCTCGGCCATCGCGTACAGCTCATCGGGCACGCGCGGGGTCAGGGTCAGCCCGCTTTCGCGCGCGTCGGCGGCAAACTGGCTCATGACATCGCGGATCAGCGCGCCCAGTTCGCACGGCTCCAGCGTCGGCAGGACCTTGCGCCCTTCCAGCTTGGACAGGTCCAGCAGCGAGCGGAACAACAGGTCGATGGTCTGGGTGCCCGCCGCCACCTGCTCCACCAGCGGATGCAGCGCGCTCGACTGGTTGCGCGCGCGCAGCGCCTCGACCAGCATCACCAGCGCATGCACCGGCTGGCGCAGGTCATGGCTGGCCGCGGCCAGGAAGCGCGACTTTTCTTCGCTGGCATGCAGGGCCCGCTCTTTCTCGTCCTGGAACTGCTTGGCCAGGCGCCGGCTGTCGCCCTCCAGCTGGATCGCGCGCACCAGCGTCACCTGCAGGTTGAAGGCATGGCGCGACAGCATCAGCGCGTAGATCGCCAGCAGGACCTGCACATAGACGCCGTGGCCGGGGAAGGCGAATTCCGCCATCAGCAGGTTGGGGACCAGGATCGGCACGCCGGCGTAGAGCAGGTTCGACGGCACCGGCGCCTGCGACACCGCGCCACCGGCAAGCACGCCAAGGGTCAGCAAGTACAGCACGCTTGAGAACACCGGCGAAGCTGTATACAAATGCAGCAGCGCCGAACTGCCCCAGGTCACGCCGGTCAGGAAAGCGACCGCGCGCATATTGTTCCACCACTTGTGGGTGTGCGCGGAACGGCTCATCAGGGCGTGGTCGCGCTGGTAGCCAATGTAGAACCACAGCCCGCCGGTGGTGAGCAGCAGCATCACCGTGCACCAGCCCAGCAGCGCGGCGGGGCTGACGTCGGTCCAGAAGCCGAGGGTGGTCAGCGCGGGCAGCAGCACCGAGGCGACGATGGCGGTTGGCGCATTCTTGTGCACGATCGCCATCAGCTTGGCGCGCGTCTCGACATCGAGCCGGGCGCTCGGCTGAGGCAGGCCCGTGGGCAGGAGCCGGGAAAAGAACCGATAGGTCAGCGCTTTCAACTGGGAATCGGGAAGGGGGGAAGATCGGGCATACCGCGCTGGACGCCCGCAGCGATCCCGTAGTGAGCCAAAGTGGCGCCTATCATGCCGCCTTTTGCGGCATCGCGCCATGGCAGGAGGGCCGGTTGCGGCACAAAAGCCGCAGCGCCGGGACCGGCGGGGGAGGCGGCAGCGGCAAGCCGACCCATTCGCCTTATAATGCTCGCTTTACCCGAATCGTTTCCCGCCGTCCCCGTGAAAGTCTTCCGCGGCCTGCCCAACGCCGAGAGCCGGGCGCCCTGCGCGCTCACCATCGGCAATTTCGACGGTGTGCATCGCGGCCACCAGTCGCTGCTCGCGCGTGCGCGGGCGGCGGCGGATGCGCGCGGCCTGCCGCTGTGCGTGATGACCTTCGAGCCGCATCCGCGCGAGTTCTTCACGCCGGACAGGGCCCCCACCCGCATCGCGCTGCTGCGCGACAAGCTGGAAAGCCTGCGCCGCAACGGCGTCGATCGCGTGGTGGTGGAACACTTCAACGCCCACTTTGCCGGCCAGTCGCCGCAGGAATTCGTCGAGAACGTACTCTGGCATGGCCTGCATACCCGCTGGCTGCTGGTCGGCGACGATTTCCGCTTCGGCGCCAAGCGCGCCGGCGATTTTGCCTACCTGCAGGAGGCCGGGCGCCGCTACGGCTTCGATGTCGAGCAGATGGGCTCAGTGTCCGAGGGCGGTATCCGCATCTCCAGCTCGGCGGTGCGCCAGGCACTGGCCGATGGCGACCTCGAGCACGCGCGGCGCCTGCTCGGCCACGGCTACGCCATCAGCGGCCACGTGATCCACGGCCGCAAGCTGGGCCGCGACCTGGGCTTCCCGACGCTGAACCTGCGCATCTCGCACAAGCGGCCCGCGGTCAGCGGCATCTTCGTGGTGCAGGTGCACGGCATCGCCGAGCATCCGCTGCCCGGCGTGGCCAGCATCGGCGTGCGCCCCACCATCGAGGACGCCGGCCGGGTGCTGCTGGAAGTCCACCTGTTCGATTTCAATGAAAGCCTGTACGGCAAGCTGGTGCGGGTCGAATTCATGAAGAAGCTGCGCGACGAGGCGCGCTTCGACTCCCTGGACGAACTGACCGCCGCGATCGCCAAGGACAGCGCCGATGCGCGCGCGTTCTTCGGCCTGACGGCGCCGGGCGCCGCGGTTGCGGTGGCGGCGGACGGCAGCGGCGGCCGCGATTTCGCCACCTCTGCCACCGACCGAATTAGGTAGCGGCCAGCGCCCCGCCTCCCGCTGCGCGGGCCCGGTTCGCACGCCGCCTGTCCCAGCCTTCATGCACGCCCGTCGGCCAATGCCGGCCGCGCGCCAACCGAATTGCCCTGAGAATCGAAATGTCTGACGACAAACGCGCCAAGCCCGAGAAGAACAAGTATCCCGTCAACCTGCTCGACACGCCCTTCCCGATGCGTGGCGACCTGCCCAAGCGCGAGCCGCAATGGGTCAAGCAGTGGCAGGACAAGCAGCTCTACAAGAAGATCCGCGCGGCGCGCAAGGGCGCGAAGAAGTTCGTGCTGCACGACGGCCCCCCCTATGCCAACGGCGATATCCATATCGGCCACGCCGTCAACAAGGTGCTCAAGGACATGATCATCAAGGCGCGCGGCCTGACCGGGCTCGACGCCGTCTACGTGCCGGGCTGGGACTGCCACGGCATGCCGATCGAAATCCAGATCGAGAAGAAGTTCGGCAAGGGCCTGCCGGTGCAGGACGTCCAGGCCAAGGCGCGCGCGTACGCCACCGAGCAGATCAAGCGCCAGATGGTGGACTTCGAGCGCCTGGGCGTGCTGGGCGACTGGGATCACCCCTACCTGACCATGAACTACAGCAACGAGGCCGACGAACTGCGCGCGCTCGGCAAGATCATGGAAAAGGGCTATGTGTTCCGCGGCCTGAAGCCGGTGAACTGGTGCTTCGACTGCGGCTCGGCGCTGGCCGAGGCCGAAGTCGAATACAAGGACAAGGTCGACCTGTCGATCGACGTGGGCTTCCCGTTCGCGGAGGCCGACAAGCTGGCGCACGCGTTCAAGGTGCCGTTCGAGCAGATCAGCGCGAAGCCGGGCTGGATCGTGATCTGGACCACCACGCCGTGGACCATCCCGAGCAACCAGGCGCTGAACGTGCATCCAGAAGTGGAATACGCACTGGTCGACACCCCGCGCGGCCACCTGATCCTGGCTACCGAGCGCGTCGAAGAGCAGCTGAAGATCTACGGCCTGGAAGGAGAAGTCGTCGCCACCACCACCGGCGCGGCGCTGTCGGAAATCCGCTTCCACCACCCGCTGGCCAAGATGGACGCCGGCTATGACCGACTGTCCCCGATCTACCTGGGCGACTACGTCACCACCGATACCGGCTCGGGCATCGTGCACTCGGCCCCTGCCTATGGCGTGGAAGACTTCCAGTCGTGCAAGGCGCACGGCATGCCCGACAGCGACATCATCAGTCCGGTGATGGGCAACGGCGTCTACGCCGGCACGCTGCCGCTGTTCGGCGGCCTGTCGATCTGGGATGCCAATCCCAAGATCGTCGATGCGCTGCAGGAATCCGGCAACCTGTTCAACTCGCACAAGTACACCCATAGCTACATGCACTGCTGGCGCCACAAGACGCCGATCATCTACCGCGCCACCTCGCAGTGGTTCGCGGGCATGGACGTGGACCCGGCCGAGGAAAACGGCAAGCCCGTGCCGACGCTGCGCGAGACCGCGCTGGCGGGCATCGAGGCGACCGAGTTCTATCCGTCGTGGGGCAAGCAGCGCCTGCACAACATGATCGCCCACCGCCCGGACTGGACCCTGTCGCGCCAGCGCCAGTGGGGCGTGCCGATGGCGTTCTTCGTGCACAAGGAAACCGGCGCGCTGCATCCGCGTACATCCGAACTGCTGGAACAGATCGCCAGGCGCGTCGAGCAGCACGGCATCGAAGCGTGGCAGACGCTGGATCCGGCCGAACTGCTGGGCGACGAGGCCAGCCAGTATGAAAAGAACCGCGACACGCTCGACGTCTGGTTCGATTCCGGCACCACGCACTGGACCGTGATCCGCGGCTCGCACCGCGACGACCTGTACGACCCGGCCGCCGACGAGGCCGACGGCCGGCTGGCCGACCTGTATCTGGAAGGCTCGGACCAGCACCGCGGCTGGTTCCACTCGTCGCTGCTGACCGCGTCGATGCTGTATGGCAAGCCGCCCTACAAGGCGCTGCTGACGCACGGCTTCACCGTCGACGGCGAAGGCCGCAAGATGTCCAAGTCGGTCGGCAATACCGTGTCGCCGCAGGACATTGCGAACAAGATGGGTGCCGAGATCATCCGCCTGTGGGTGGCCTCGACCGATTACTCCGGCGAGCTGTCGATCTCGGACGAGATCCTCAAGCGCGTGGTGGAAGGCTATCGCCGCATCCGCAATACGCTGCGTTTCCTGCTGTCGAACCTGTCCGACTACGACCACGGCAAGCACGCGCTGCCGGCGGCCGAGTGGCTGGAGATCGACCGCTACGCCGTGGCGCTGACCGCGCAGCTGCAGAAGGAAGTGCTGTCGCACTACGAGGCCTATGAATTCCACCCGGTGGTGGCCAAGCTGCAGACCTTCTGCTCCGAGGACCTGGGCGGCTTCTACCTCGACGTGCTGAAGGACCGCCTCTACACCACCGCGCCGGATTCGAAGGCGCGCCGCGCCGCGCAGAACGCGCTGTATCACATCACCCAGGCGATGCTGCACTGGATGGCGCCGTTCCTGTCGTTCACCGCCGAGGAAGCGTGGCAGGTGTTTGCCCATGGCACCGAGCACACCGACACCATCTTCACCAGCACCTACTACGCCGTGCCGGAAGTCGACGACGCCGACGACCTGCTGCAGAAATGGCATGCGCTGCGCGAAGTGCGCGCCGAGGTCACGCGGCAGCTGGAAGCGGTGCGCGTGGAAGGCGAGATCGGTTCATCGCTGCAGGCGGAGCTGACCATCCAGGCCGGCGGTCCGG
>JABFVP010000711.1 GCA_013362725.1 Cupriavidus sp. | reverse complement strand
CGGCAAGGGCCTGGCGTACGGCGGCAGCCTGATGCGCCCGGAAGCGACCGGCTACGGCACGGTCTACTTCGCCCAGGAAATGCTGCCCCGTCGCGGGCGCGGCTTCGACGGGCTGCGCGTGCTGATCTCCGGCTCGGGCAACGTGGCGCAATATGCGGCCGAGAAGGCCATCGAGCTGGGCGCCAGGGTGCTGACGCTGTCCGATTCCGGCGGCGTGCTGCACTACCCGCAGGGCATGACCGCCGAGCAGCTGGCCGAAGTCATGGCCTTCAAGAATGAAGAGCGCGGCCGCCTGTCGGACTTTGCCGCCCGCCACGGCATGAGCTTCGAAGCCGGCCGCACCCCGTGGCACGTGCCCGCCGACGTGGCGCTGCCGTGCGCCACGCAGAACGAACTCGACGGCAACGACGCCGAGACCCTGCTGGGCAACGGCGTGATCTGCGTGGCCGAAGGCGCCAACATGCCGTCGACGCTGGCGGCGGTGGACCGCTTTGTCGACGCCAGGATCCTGTACGCGCCGGGCAAGGCCAGCAACGCCGGCGGCGTGGCGACCTCGGGCCTGGAGATGTCGCAGAACGCGATGCGCCTGTCCTGGCACCATGCCGAGGTCGACGAGAAGCTGCACGCGATCATGAAGGACATCCACCAGAACTGTATCCACCACGGCCAGAAGGCGGATGGCTATATCAACTACGTCGAAGGCGCGAACATCGCCGGCTTCGTCAAGGTGGCCGACGCCATGCTGGCGCAAGGCGTGATCTGACCTGAAGCAGCGGCCGGCGCCATGCCGGCCGCGCGGAATCCGGCTACGATGGCGGTCCCGACCCGCTCATCCCGAAAAGGAGCCCCGCACCATGCTGGAACTCAGACCAGGCTGCGAACACTGCAACAAGCCCCTGCCGCCCGATTCCACCGAAGCACGCATCTGCTCGTTCGAATGCACCTTCTGCGCGGGCTGCGTCGAGCTGCTCGGCAATGTCTGCCCGAACTGCGGCGGCGGGTTTGCGCCGCGGCCGGTGCGGCCGGCGCAGGACTGGAAGAACGGCAACTACCTGGGCAACAACCCGGCCAGTACCACGGTCAAGCACCGGCCGGTGGACCTGGCCGCGCATGCCCGCCTGGTCGAGGCGGTGGGCCGGGTCCTGCCTGAGCGGCGCTAGCCGCGCGGTGTCGTCTTCGGCTGGAGCATTTCGCCAGCCTCCTGCACGTTCTGTTCGGCGCGCTTGCTGATCACGGCAAGCGCCTCGGCTTGTGCCTTCTGCGCGGTCTCGGCCAGCGCGCGCATATTCTCCAGCGCCTGGTGCAGCTGCTGCTGCACGAACTCGCTGTGCCTGGCCATGGCCTCCGCCGGACTGCCTGCCGTGCCGTACTGCTGCGCGGCCGCCTGCAGCTGCTGCATGGTCTGGGCGAAGATCTCCTGCTGCTTCCTCACGATGGCCTGCATGCCTTCATAGGCCAGCCGGTTGGCCTCGGTCAGGGCCTCGATGTCCTTGCGGCGCGCTTCGATCACCGCGCTCATGTCCACGCCCGGCAGGCGGAACTGTTCCATCATCCTGGTGAAATCGGCAAAGGGATTGGGAGGCGTGGCCATGCTGGGTCTCCTGGTGGAAGGACTGGCAGGTCGGCCGGCCGCGGGGACGGGGTGCCCTTTGGCCGGGATCCTGTCCACTATAGCCGGTATCCGCACACTTCTGGTCGTCAATCGAGGAAGACCCTAAAGTTACCGTCGCCGCTGCCGTTGGCATCCATAGCCCGCCTGTGCGTCGGCCCGAGCCGGCCCGCCCGCGGACCATGAGAGCGAAGAGCGTTGCGCCGAGCGGTTGCAGGCGCGGCAGCACTTCGCCATGACCAATGCTAATCAGGTAGAAGAAATGAAGAATCTAGGTATCGGGGTTCGCCTCGGCATCGGTTTTGGGGTGGTATTGCTGCTGTCGGCGCTGATGACGGTATTCGGCATGATGCGGCTGCAGCAGGTGGCCGACCGCACGCACGCAATGATGCAGCAGCCGCTGACCAAGGAGCGGCTGGTCAGCGACTGGTATCGTCTCATGCACACCAGCGTGCGCCGCACCACCGCGGTAGCGCGCAGCGCCGACCCGTCGCTGGGCCAGTTCTTTGCCGCCGAGACCAAGGCGTCGATCGAAGGCATTGCGCAGCTGCGCGACAAGCTGCAGCCGATGCTCAGCTCCGAGCAGGAAAAGGCCGCGTTCCAGAAGATCCTGAGCGTGCGCGACCCGTACAACAACGGCCGCGACAAGATCACCAGGCTCAAGCAGGAAGGCCTGACCGAGGAAGCCAACCAGGTGCTGGAGAAAGAATTCGTGCCGGCCGGCGATGCCTACCTGGCCGAGATCCAGAAGCTGCTCGACATCCAGCGCGCCAGCATCGACGCCACCGCGCGCGAGATCAACGCCATCTACGTCAACGCGCGCAACAGCCTGATCGGGCTGGGCGTGGTGGTGCTGGGGATCGGCATCGCGTTCGCGTTCTGGCTGACCCGCGGCATCACGGGTCCGCTGCATCGCGCCGTGGCGGTGGCGCGCACCGTGGCCTCGGGCGACCTGACCAGCCGCATCGACGTCGACAGCCGCGACGAAACCGGCCAGTTGCTGCAGGCGCTGGCGGACATGAACGCCAATATCCTGCGCATCGTGCGCCAGGTGCGCGCCGGCACCGAGTCGATCGTGTCGGGCACCAGCCAGATCGCGGCCGGCAACACCGACCTGTCGCAGCGCACCGAGGAACAGGCCTCGTCGCTGCAGCAGACCGCGGCCAGCATGGAAGAGCTGACCAGCATCGTGCGCCAGAACGCCGACAACGCGCGCCAGGCCAGCACGCTCGCGGTCAACGCCTCGGATATCGCCGCCAAGGGCGGTGAAGTCGCGGGCAAGGTGGCCGAGACCATGGAAGAGATCAACGGCGCGTCGAAGAAGGTGGTCGACATCATCGCCGTGATCGAGGGCATTGCGTTCCAGACTAATATCCTGGCGCTGAACGCCGCGGTGGAAGCCGCGCGCGCGGGCGAGCAGGGCCGGGGCTTTGCGGTGGTGGCGGGCGAAGTGCGCACGCTGGCGCAGCGCAGCGCGACCGCGGCCAAGGAGATCAAGGCGCTGATCGGCGATTCGGTCGATCGCGTCGAGAAGGGCTCGATGCTGGTGACGCAGTCGGGCCAGACCATGGAAGAGATCGTCGCCGCGGTCAGGCGCGTGACCGACATCATGGGCGAGATCAGCGCGGCGTCGGCCGAGCAGAGCTCGGGCATCGAGCAGGTGAACCAGGCGGTGACGCAGATGGATACGGTGACGCAGCAGAACGCCGCGCTGGTGGAAGAGGCGGCCGCGGCGGCCGGTTCGCTGGAGGAACAGGCGCAGCGTCTGAAGCAGGCGGTGGCGACGTTCAGGCTGGCGGCGTAGCGGCCAGGCGCCGGCGCTCGCCCGGTTCAGCCGAGAGCGGGGTGCGCCGGCCGGGCGCGGTCATGGCGGGCACCGTGGCACTACGTCTTCTGCTCGCCCGCACGGTTCCAGCTCATGGCCCACCCGTACAGCCCAATGCACCCCGCGACCATCACGGTCGGTCCCAGTACGAAGGACAGCAACGGCATCATCAGCAACGAACAGCAGGACAGGATGTAGAGGTGCAGCGCCAGCTGCAACGGCACGGCGACCACCACGAACACCAGTGTAAGCAGCGTCAACGATAGCTTTTTCCACCACGCGAAGCCGAAGATGTAGTACGTCAGCGCATGCGCCCACGGCAACAGCCAGAGCAGGCCGCACGAGGTTTTGAGGCCGTTGTCCAGGTAGCCACTCGCGCTGTACGGAAAACTGTCCGGTGCCACCGCGAAGAACAGCAGCGCGGTGGCCTGCACGAACACCGCGAACAGCACGAAATAGCGCAGCGGCAGGTAATGGTCGCGCAAGCGCAACGCCAGCAACGCGGCGGCGAGCGTGCCGAGCAGCGTCAGCCACCAGGTCGGCGCGTCGGGCACGGCGGCGGAGACGTTGATGTAGGGAAGCGGCAGGTTGAGCCAGCCCAGCGGCACGGCGCGCTCGGTCACGATGCCGTCCAGCCTCAGCCTGTCGATCCAGAACGCCAGCACGGCCGCCCATGCCGCGCTCAGCTGCGCGCGCAGCATCCACTCTGCCGCGTTGAAGGCGGCCGCGACCAGCGGGATCGCGGCCAGCGTGGGCAGGCCCAGCATCAGTCGCTGCAGCGAGCGTTGGCGGGCGCGGTACAGCGTCGCCAGGCCGAGCGCATCGCCCTTGTCCCGTGCGGCGGGCGGGTCGGCAGTGGGATCGCTGGCCTGGCGCGGCATGCTCAGAACTCAATGAAGAATCCGATCTCGGCTTGCTTGCGCCGGTACGACGGGTTGTCGTAATAGATGGCGCGCAAATTCATGCCGTAGCGTTTGTTGAACCACTTGCGCCAGGTGAGCGTGAGCTCGTGGCTGGTGAAGTCGCTCAGCAGCGACTGGGCGCCGGTGAGCTGGTAGGCTTCGCGGCCGCCGTCGTACTTGAGCGTGAGGTACTGGTCTTTGTCGCGGCCGTAGGTGATGGCGGCCACGCCGCGGTTGGAGCGGACGTTGCCCGGGTCGCTGCGGTTGAGCCGCGCGCCGAGCTGCACGATCCACGGCGCGTCGAAATAGTAAGTCAGGCCGAGCAGCAGCGTCTTGTCGGTATAGATTTCCTTGGCGCGGTAGTAGGTAAAGCCGGCGCTGGCGACCAGGTTCCTTTTGTCGAGAAACTTGCGGAACAGCATGCCGTCGACGCGGAATTCGGGCAGGAAAAAGCCGCCCGTGCTGGTGCCGGCGCTCAGGAAGCCATACCAGTCCTGATTGAAGTCGCGGGTGTAGCCCAGGCCGAAGAAGGTGCCCTGGTCGCCAAAGTGGTGCTGGTGGCTGATCTCGCCGGTGACGTAGTCATCGGCGGACAGGTGCACCCCGCCGCGCAGATACTGGTCGTTCCAGCTGGCGTTGTTGCCGCTCAGGTTGGCATGGCCCAGGCCGCCTTCGATGAACCCCGTGAGCGACGGGGCGAAGATCCTGGGTGCGGTCGCCTCGGCCTGCGCGCGGGCGTGCGGACAAGCCGCCAGCGCCAGCACGCCCAGCAGGCAGGCAAGGGACTGTGCACCGAAGTGTCTGGCGTCCGGTAGCTTCACGTTGCCTCCTGTCGTGCCTGTGGGAATTTCCGGCGGGCGGTCGTCGGCGACGCGCCCATGCAGCCGCAGCGTTTGCACCATACACCGGCCCGGGGCGATGCGTCGATCCGCCATGCCTCGTCATTTTGGTGGTGTGTTGCATCTCTGAAATGCGGTCCGGGCGCGCGCCTGTTGCCTTGCGCCCAACAGCCCGCACTGCCGTGCTAGCGGCAGCGCAGGCTCGCCGGCGGCGGCGCGAGCGCCTGCGCCGGCGTGAGCCTGGATTCGAAGGCCAGGAACAGCGCCTCTTCCAGGACATTCCAGTGATGGCCATGGCGGAACTGGTTCGAGCGCACGCGCCAGCAGGTGATCGCGTCGGCGTCGCCCATCTTGTCGGCCACCAGCGCCACCAGGCCCCAGGGGAAGTCCACCTCGGACATTTGCAGCCAGGCGAAGCGATGCGTCGTCATCCAAGCCTGGTAGGCGCTGGCGTGCGGACGGCCGGGCGCCTGGATGTCGGCCAGGATGGGGAAGATCTGCGCCACGGCATCGGGATAGAACTCGCTGCGCTCGCGCGGCTGGGTGCTGACCAGGAAGCCGCCCTTGCGCCAGAACACGCGCAGGATGGCCCGGTCAAGTTGTTCGCCCCGGCGTGCCCAGGCCCGGGCACCCCCGCTGTCGCCCAGCCGCTCGTGGTAGCGGCTGGCGGCCTTGAATGCGCTGGAGATTTCGACGTTGTCCATCAGCAGCGCCACCGGCAGCGTGGGCGAAATCTGGTAGACGCCGGTGCGGGGATCGCGCAGCGTGTCGAGGTAGCGGCTGGCCTTGTCGAAGCTGGCCTGCCACGCGGGCGGCATGCCCTTGGCCGGGGCGGTGCGGACCAGCAATTCCATCCAGGATGCCATCAGGGCGTCGTCGGCATCGGCGGGCTGGCAGGCGGCAAAACGTTGCCCTTTGAGGCAATAGCGATCGAAGCGGCCGTCGCCGTGCTGGCGTGGCAGTTGCCAGGCGATCCAGTTCCCGGCCGCGGTAGTGGTGGCCATGCCGGCATCCTGGGCCGCCAGCAGGGCCTTGGCCGCAAAATACGGGTCGATCGAGTCGCCGCCGAAATACGTCGTGATCGCGCCGTCGGCCCGTTGGTAGCCCGGCAACGCGAGCTCGGCGGCGGCAGCGTGGGCGGGCAGCATGGTGGCGATTGCCAGCAGCAGGGCGAACCAGGCGTTTATGGCGGGCATGGATAGTCCTTGGGCGTGGCAGCGTTGCCTTCCGATTCGTAGTCCGATTCGCAATCCAATTCCACGCGCCCCAGCTCGAGGGCGGAGGCGGCGCCGTGCACCGTGGCGCCGACGCAGGCCAGCAGCACCGGCGCCACCACGGTGGTGTGCCGCCGCGGCGCGCCGATGACGCAGCACGGGGCCAGCCTGACCTCGCGCTCGGCGGCGACCGGCCCACCGACGGCACAGGCGCGCTGCACCGAGATGGCGGCCC
>JABFVP010000561.1 GCA_013362725.1 Cupriavidus sp. | reverse complement strand
AGGCACAAACCGAGGCGGCCCTGAGCGCCTACCGCACTGGCGCCGGCAGCCTGGCCGCCGTGGCGCAGGCCAGCCGCAAGTCGCTCGAGCTTTCGCTCGAACGGCTCCGGCTGGAGGCAGCCACTGCCAGGCTCTGGGCCGAGCTCACTTTCCTGATGCCGTTGCCGACTGCCGCGCAAGCCATGCCATCGCAAGGAGACCAACCATGAAGCAGACCACGATGGCACGGACGCTGATGGTCCTGCTCGTGCTGGCGAGTGCAGGCGCTGCCTATTATCTCGGCCATCAACAGGGACGCCGGCAGATCGCTGCAACCGACACGCCGGCCCGCAGCGCCGGCGGGGCGAACCTGAAGGCCGGCGATATCGATCCGGGCACGGGCAAGCGCATCCTCTACTGGCATGATCCGATGGTGCCGGGCCAGCGCTTCGACAAGCCCGGCAAGTCGCCCTTCATGGATATGCCGTTGTCGCCCGTGTACGAGGAAGCGGGCGGCGGCGCGGCCGTCACCGTTGACAGCCGCGTGACCCAGAACCTTGGCGTGCGCACGGCAGAGGTCAAGACGGGCCGGCTGGATTCCGCCCTCGAAGTGCCGGGCAATGTCGCGATCAACGAGCGCGGCATCGAAGTGCTGCAGGCCCGTACCACCGGGTTCGTCGAGCACGCGTATGCCAGGACGACGCTGGATCCGGTTCGCAAAGGCCAGCCACTGGCGCAGATCTACTCGCCGGAATGGGTCACCGCGCAAGAGGAATACCTGGCGGTGACGCGCATGGGCACAAGCCTGCAGGGCGATCTGCGCGAGGCCGCGATTGCCCGCATGCGGCAGGCCGGCATGACGGGGCACCACATCCGCCTGGTGCAGGACACCGGCAGACTGCAGCCGCGGCTCGCCGTCACCAGTCCGGTGGACGGGATCGTCACCGAGGTCGGCGCGCGCGACGGCATGACCGTCTCTCCCGGCACCACCCTCTTTCGCCTTGCCAGCCTGGCGACGGTATGGGTGCTGGCCGAAGTGCCGGAGACCTATGTCTCGCGGCTGCGGCCTGGACAGGCGGTGTCGGCGCTCGCAGCCGCGCTGCCGGGACAGACGCTGACCGGCAAGATCGACACCATCCTGCCCGACATCGACCCCGGCACCCGTACTGTCAGGGTGCGGATCGAACTGCAGAACAAGGGCCGTCAGCTGTTGCCAGGCATGTTCGTGACGGCCCGCTTCGAGGCCGCGGCTGGCCCGGACCGGCTGCTGGTCCCGACCGAGTCGCTGATCCGCACCGGCACGCGCACCATCGCCATGGTCGAAACCGGTCCGGGCGGGTTCAGCCCGGTCGAGGTCAAGACTGGCGCAGCTTCCGGCGGACAGACCGAAGTGCTCGAGGGCCTCGAGGCCGGACAGAAGATCGTGGTCTCCGGCCAGTTCCTGCTCGATTCCGAAGCCAGCCTGCGCGGTGCCACACAGCGCATGGCCGCGGCACCAGCCGCGGCACCAGCCGCGGCACCAGCCGCGGCACCATCCGCGCCGATAGCCGCCGCCGCAGGCCCGGAGCACGAAGGCACCGGACGCGTTGAGGCGGTCAGCGCGGCAAGCATGACGATTTCCCACGAGCCGATCCCGTCGGCCAATTGGGGTGCCATGACCATGGACTTTGCCGCACCGGCTTCCGGTATGCCGAAGGGATTCAAGCCCGGCGACCGTATCCGCTTCCGCTTTCGGCTGGACCGCGACGGCGCGGCGACGCTGTCATCGGTGGAACGCGCAAGTCCTGCATCGGGAGCCAGGCCATGATCGCGCGGCTGATCCTGGCTTCGATCCGCAACCGCTTGCTGGTGCTGCTGGCCTCGGTCGTGCTGACCGCGTGGGGCTTGTGGGCCGCGCGCAGCACGCCGCTCGACGCGCTGCCGGACCTGTCCGACGTGCAGGTAATCATCCGCACGCCGTTTCCCGGCCAGGCCCCGCAGATCGTCGAGAACCAGGTCACCTATCCGTTGACTACGACGATGCTCTCCGTGCCCGGTGCCAGGACCGTGCGCGGCTATTCGTTCTTCGGTGACTCCTATGTCTATGTGTTGTTCGAGGACGGCACCGATCTCTACTGGGCGCGCTCGCGCGTGCTGGAATACCTGAACCAGGCGCAATCCCGGCTGCCCGCCGCCGCCCGGCCTGCGCTTGGCCCGGACGCGACCGGCGTAGGCTGGATCTACGAATACGCCCTGGTCGACCGGACCGGGCAGCACGACCTCGGCCAGTTGCGCGCGTTGCAGGACTGGTTCCTGCGCTTCGAGCTCAAGTCGCTGCCCAACGTGGCCGAAGTCGCGTCGCTGGGCGGCATGGTCAGGCAGTACCAGATTGTCCTGATGCCGGACCGGCTGCGGGCCTATAACCTGTCGCAGGGCAAGGTGCTGGCGGCGCTGAAGGGAGCGAACCAGGAGACCGGCGGATCGGTGCTGGAGCTGGGCGAAGCCGAATACATGGTGCGCGCCAGCGGCTACCTGAAGACGCTCGACGACTTCCGCCAGATTCCGCTGCGCACCAGCGAGGCCGGCATCCCGGTACGGCTGGGCGACGTCGCCACGATTCAGCTCGGCCCCGAAATGCGGCGCGGCATTGCGGAACTCGACGGCCAGGGCGAAGTCGCGGGCGGCGTCATCGTGATGCGCTCCGGCAAGAATGCGCTGCAGACCATCGACGCGGTCAAGGCCAGGCTTGCCGCCTTGCAAACGAGCCTGCCCAGGGGCGTGGAGGTGGTGACAACTTATGATCGCTCAGCGCTGATCGAGCGTGCGGTGGATAACCTGACGGGCAAGCTTATCGAGGAATTCATCGTGGTGGCGCTGGTGTGCCTGGTGTTCCTGTTCCACCTGCGGTCCGCGCTGGTCGCCATCGTCTCGCTGCCGCTCGGCGTGCTGGCAGCGTTGCTGGTGATGCGCTACCAGGGCGTGAACGCCAACATCATGTCGCTTGGCGGTATCGCCATCGCCATTGGCGCAATGGTCGATGCGGCGGTGGTGATGATCGAGAACACCCACAAGCACCTGGAACGCTGGCATGCCGACAATCCCGGACGGGAACCGAGCGCACAGCAGCATTGGCGCGTCACTGGCGAATCGGCGGCGGAAGTGGGCCCGGCGCTGTTCTTCTCGCTGCTGATCATCACGCTCTCGTTCATCCCCGTGTTCACGCTGGAGGCGCAGGAGGGGCGGCTGTTCTCGCCGCTGGCGTTTACCAAGACCTATTCCATGGCGGCTGCGGCCGGCCTGTCGGTCACGCTGGTGCCGGTCCTGATGGGCTACATGATTCGCGGCAGGATTCCGTCGGAACTGGCCAATCCGCTCAGCCGCTGGCTGATCCGCGGCTACCAGCCCTTGCTTGCCAGGGTGCTCGCCTACCCCAAGACCACCATTGCGATCGCGCTACTGCTGCTGGCGGCAACCGCCTGGCCCGTCATGCGCATCGGCGCGGAGTTCATGCCGCCGCTCGATGAGGGAGACCTGCTGTACATGCCCTCGGCGCTGCCGGGTCTCTCGGCCGGCAAGGCGGCGCAGCTATTGCAGCAGACCGATCGGCTCATCAAGACCGTCCCTGAGGTGGCGACAGTATTCGGCAAGGCCGGCCGCGCCGATACCGCCACCGACCCGGCGCCCATCGAGATGTTCGAGACCACCATCCAGTTCAAGCCGCGGGACCAGTGGCGGGCAGGCATGACGACCGACAAGCTGGTGGAGGAGCTGGATCGCGTGGTGCGGGTGCCCGGCTTGTCGAATGTCTGGGTGCCACCGATACGCAATCGCATCGACATGCTCGCCACCGGCATCAAGAGCCCGGTTGGCATCAAGGTGGCCGGCACCGACCTGAAAGAGATCGACAGGCTCGCCACAAGGGTAGAAGAGGTGGTCAGGACGGTACCGGGGGTTACGTCGGCGCTTGCCGAACGTCTCACCGGCGGCCGCTATATCGATGTGGATATCGACCGTGGCGCCGCTGGCCGGTACGGCCTCAACATCGAAGACGTGCAGAGTATCGTGTCATCCGCGATCGGGGGCGAGAATGTCGGTGAAGTGGTCGACGGGCTGGCGCGCTATCCGATCAACGTCCGCTATCCGCGCGATTATCGTGATTCCATCGAGCAGTTGCGTGCCCTGCCCATCGTCACGGACAAGGGACTGCAGATCACGCTTGCTGACGTGGCGCGCATCGGGGTCGTGCAAGGCCCGCCGATGCTGCGCAGCGAGAATGCACGCTTGTCCGGCTGGATCTATGTCGACATTCGCGGACGGGACCTTCGTTCAGCCGTGCGCGAGATGCAGGCCGTGGTGGCAAAGGCGGTGCCGATGACGGCGGGGTATTCGTTGAGCTGGTCGGGGCAGTTCGAATACCTGGAACGGGCCACGGCCAGGCTCAAGCTGGTGGTGCCGTTCACGCTGCTGATCATCTTTGTACTGCTCTACATGATATTTGGCCGCCTGGATGAGGCGCTGCTGATCATGGGCACGCTGCCACTTTCCCTGATCGGCGGCTTCTGGCTGCTCTACCTGCTGGGCTACAACCTGTCCGTGGCTGGCGTCGTCGGCTTCATTGCGCTGGCCGGCGTGGCGGCGGAGTTCGGTGTCATCATGCTGCTCTATCTGAAACACGCCTGGAGCGAACGCGAAAGCCGCGGCGAAACCACGCCGCCGGCACTGCTCGACGCGATCCGGCAAGGCGCGGTGCAGCGCGTGCGCCCCAAGGCCATGACGGTCGCGGTCATCCTCGGCGGCCTGATCCCGATCATGTGGTCGCATGGCACAGGGTCGGAAGTAATGCAGCGCATTGCCGCGCCGATGGTCGGCGGCATGGTGACTGCCCCATTGCTGTCCTTGTTTGTCGTGCCGGCGGTGTATTGGCTGATGCGCCAACGGCAGACCCGAGTTCCCCCAGTCCCTACCCACCCTTCACTTCAGGACGAATCGCAATGAAACCCGGCAAGACTATCGCACTCGCGCTCACCATCGTCGCTGCCTCGACCGCCTCTCCCGCATTCGCAGCGGGATCCATGGACGGCCATACCATGCACGGCATGGACAACAAGGCAGCCGCCGCGTCAAAGCAGGCCTCCCAGCCTGTGCCAGCCGAGATCAGGAAGATCGATGCGTCGGCCGGCAAGGTGACGCTCAAGCACGGCCCCATCGAGAAGCTCGGCATGTCCGCCATGACCATGGCATTCCCGGTCAGGGACCGCGCCTCGCTGAAGAACTTCAAGGAAGGCGACGCGGTTTTCGTCACGTTCGACACGGTCGACGGCAAGCCGACCGTGATCGAGATGCAGCGCAAGTAGGCCCCTTCGCAAGGTCGTTCAGTCAAGATATCGAACGCTACCGTCATTCCGGCGCAGGCGGGAATCCAGCGTCTTGCACGTCCCCTTCGCGGGAAAAGTCACTGGGTTCCCGCCTGCGCGGGAACGGCGGAGGTCAACGGAACGGCATCAGTGGACCGAGCCGGGCCGCAGTTCGACCTTGATCCAGCCAGGCTGGCGCTGGTCGAAGGCCTGGTAGGCCTCGATCGCCGAGGTCATCGGCTCGCGCCGCGTCAGGATGGCCGCCGGGTCCACCGTACCGGTGCGCACCAGTTCGACCAGCCGCGGGATATAGGCGCGGTGGTTGCAGTTGCCCATGCGCACCGTCAGGTTCTTGTTCATCGCCGCGCCGATCGGGAAACTGCGGTCGGTGGGCGGATACACGCCGATGATCGACAGCGTGCCGGCCTTGGCCAGCGCGCGGATGGCCCAGTCCAGCGCCTGCGCCGGCGCGTCGCCCGGGACCCAGTTGCCCTGCTCCGTGGGGTGGGCGTGCGGCGCCAGGCGGGCGGCCTCTTTTTCACTTTCCGCGATGGACGGATCCTGCGCCGCCGGGCCGTGGTGCGCGTGCATGGCATCGACGCCGACCGCATCGATGGCCCGGTCCACGCCGATGCCGCCGGTCAGCTCAACGATGGTCTGCACCGGGTCTTCGGCATCGAAGTTCACTACCTCGGCGCCCTGCGCGCGCGCCATGTCGAGCCGGTCGGCCACCGTATCCACGGCAAAGATGCGGCCCGCGCCCATCAGCTTCGCCGACGCGATCACGAATTGCCCCACCGGGCCGCAGCCGAACACCGCCACGGTATGGCCGGGATGGATGCTGGCGAGGTCAGCGCCGAAATAGCCGGTCGGGAAGATGTCGGAGAGCATGATCGCCTGCTCGTCGCTGACCTCGTCCGGCACTTTCACGAGGCCGACATGCGCGTAGGGGACGCGCGCCTTCTCCGCCTGCAGGCCGTTGAACGGCCCGGTCGTCTGCGGCCCGCCGAAGAAGGCGGTGCCGGCCTGCTTGCCGTGCGGGTTGGCGTTGTCGCACTGGGCGTAGTAGCCGGCGCGGCAGTACGAGCAATAGCCGCAGGCAATGGTGGACGGGATCACCACCCGGTCGCCCACGCTGAGGTTGCGCACGCCGTCGCCGAGGGCCTCGACCACGCCCACGCCCTCGTGGCCCAGCACCGTGCCCGGCGCCAGCCCTTCCATGGTGCCGCGCACGCAGTGCAGGTCGGTGCCGCAGATGGCGCTGGCGGTCAGGCGCACGATGGCGTCGGTATCCTGCTCGATCACCGGTTCCGGCACATCG
>JABFVP010000697.1 GCA_013362725.1 Cupriavidus sp. | reverse complement strand
GCTGTCGTGCAAGCCGGCGCTGCTGATCGCCGACGAACCCACCACGGCGCTGGACGTGACCATCCAGGCCGAGATCCTGCAACTGATCCGCGGCCTGCAGGCCGAGATGCAGATGGGCGTGGTCTTCATCACCCACGACATGGGCGTGGTGGCCGAGGTGGCCGACCGCGTGCTGGTGATGTACCGCGGCGAGAAGGTGGAAGAGGGCACCTCCGACGACGTGTTCCGTGCCCCGGCCCACCCCTATACGCGCGCGCTGCTGTCGGCGGTGCCGCGCCTGGGCGCCATGCAGGGCACCGACCTGCCGGCCAAGTTCCCGCTGCTGCGGCTCGACAGCGCCAGCCCCGAGCAGGTCGCGCCGCAGGATACCGTGCGCCCCGGCGTGGCGCCGATCCTGCGCGTGCAGGACCTGGTCACGCGCTTCGACGTGCCCGGCGGCCTGTTCGGCCGCGTGACACGGCGCGTGCATGCGGTGGAACAGGTCAGCTTCGACCTCTATCCCGGCGAGACGCTGGCGCTGGTGGGGGAATCCGGCTGCGGCAAGTCCACCACCGGCCGCTCGCTGCTGCGCCTGGTGGAAAGCCAGAGCGGCACCATCGAGTTCAACGGGCAGAACATCAGCCAGCTCGAGGGGGCGGCGCTGCAGACCCTGCGCCGCAATATCCAGTTCATCTTCCAGGACCCGTTCGCTTCGCTCGATCCGCGCGTGCCGGTCGGCTATTCGATCATGGAGCCGCTGTTGGTGCACAAGGTCGCCAGCGGCAAGGAGGCCGAGCAGCGCGTGGCCTGGCTGCTCGACAAGGTGGGGCTGGACCCTTCGCACGCGGCGCGCTATCCGCACGAGTTTTCCGGCGGCCAGCGCCAGCGCATCTGCATTGCGCGCGCGTTGGCGCTGAACCCCAAGGTGGTGGTGGCGGATGAATCGGTGTCGGCGCTGGACGTGTCGATCCAGGCGCAGATCGTCAACCTGATGCTGGACCTGCAGCGCGAGCTCGGCATCGCCTTCCTGTTCATCTCGCACGACATGGCGGTGGTGGAGCGCGTCAGCCACCGCGTCGCGGTGATGTACCTGGGCCAGATCGTCGAGATCGGCCCGCGCCGCGCGATCTTCGAGAACCCGCAGCACCCGTACACGAAGAAGCTGATGTCGGCGGTGCCGATCGCCGACCCGGCGCGGCGCCACCTGCGGCGCGAGCCGCTGAACGACGAGATCCCCAGCCCGATCCGCGCGGTCGGCGACGAGCCGGTGGTACAGCCGCTGGTGCCGGTCGCGGGCAGCGGGGCGCCCGGTCATTTTGTTGCGCGGCACGCCGTTGGCGGCGCCTACTGAAACGGAAGTCAATCCAAGGAGAATCGAGATGTCTGCACGGATGGTTTCGCCCAGGCTGCTGGCCGGGCTGCTTATGGCTGGCGCGATGGGCGCGCTGGCGCCGGTGTCCGCCTTTGCCGCCAAGGACGCGGTGATGGCGGTTGCCTCCACGTTCACCACGCTGGACCCGTACGATTCCAACGACACGCTGTCGCAGGCGGTCGGCAAGACCTTTTACCAGGGGCTCTTCGGCCTGGACAAGGACATGAAGCTGGCTAACGTGCTGGCCGACAGCTACGACGTCAGCAAGGACGGTCTGGTCTACACCATCAAGCTGAAGAAGGGCATCAAGTTCCACGACGGCACCACGTTCGATGCCGCCGCCGTCAAGGCCAACCTGGACCGCGTCACTAACCCGGCCAACAAGCTCAAGCGCTACACGCTGTTCAACCGTGTGGCGAAGACCGACGTGGTCGACGCGAATACCGTCAAGGTCACGCTGAAGGAGCCGTTCTCGCCGTTCATCAACGTGCTGGCGCATCCGTCGGCTGTGATGATCTCGCCGGCCGCGCTGCAGAAGTACGGCAAGGACATCGCGTTCCACCCGGTGGGCACCGGTCCGTTCGAGTTCGTCGAGTGGAAGCAGCCCGACCACCTGAAGGGCAAGAAGTTTGCCGGCTACTGGAAGACCGGCTACCCGAAGATCGACACCATCACCTGGAAGCCGGTGGTCGACAACAACACGCGCGCCGCCATCATGCAGACCGGCGAGGCGGACTTTGCCTTCAGCATTCCGTTCGAGCAGGCCGCGGTGCTGAAGAACAGCGCCAAGGTCGACCTGATCGCGGCGCCGTCGATCATCCAGCGCTACCTGACCATGAACACCATGGTCAAGCCCTTCAACGACCCCAAGGTGCGCCAGGCCATCAACTACGCCATCAACAAGGATGCGCTGGCCAAGGTCGCCTTTGCCGGCTACGCGGTGCCGGCCGAGGGCGTGGTGCCGCACGGCGTCGACTATGCCGAGAAGCTGGGCCCGTGGCCGTATGACCCGGCCAGGGCGCGCGCGTTGCTGAAGGAAGCCGGCTACCCGAACGGTTTCGAAACCACACTGTGGTCGGCCTACAACCACACCACCGCGCAGAAGGTGATCCAGTTCGTGCAGCAGCAGCTGCAGCAGGTCGGCATCAAGGCCTCGGTACAGGCGCTCGAGGCCGGCCAGCGCGTGGAGCGCGTGGAAAGCGTGCCGAAGCCCGAGGATGCCGGCGTGCGCATCTACTACGTGGGCTGGTCGTCGTCGACCGGTGAATCGGACTGGGCGCTGCGTCCGCTGCTGGCTTCGGAATCGATGCCGCCCAAGCTGCTGAACACCGCCTACTACAAGAACGAGCAGGTCGACGCCGATATCGCCGGCGCGCTGCGCACCACCGACCGCGGCGAGAAGGCGCGCCTGTACAAGGACGCGCAGGAACGCATCTGGAAGGACGCGCCGTGGGCCTTCCTGGTGACGGAGAAGGTGCTGTTCGCGCGCAGCAAGCGCATGAGCGGGGCGTATGTGATGCCGGATGGGTCATTCAATTTTGACGAGATCGATCTTAAGCAGTGAGGGGTGAAGCGAAGGGCCGGACTTCGTTGATGCTCCGGCCCTCTCCCCCGGCCCCTCTCCCAGAGGGAGAGGGGAGCAAACACGGGGTGAGGTTGAGTGCCGAGGGTTTTCTCCCCTCTCCCTCTGGGAGAGGGGCGGGGGAGAGGGCAGGCGCTTGCAGTAGCGATGCTGCCTGATTCGCGCAAGCGCGCCATCCCATCCATCGGGCAGCAAGCAGTAGAGCAGTAAGCCGACAGACGGCCGCCTGCCTCGCGACGCGGGGTTCGCAGGCGGGCGGCCCGCGGCCTTTCTTCATGGTGTGTGATGCTGAATTACTTCCTCAAACGCGTGCTGGGCGTGATCCCCACGCTGCTGATCGTGGCGGTGCTGGTGTTCCTGTTCGTCCATCTGCTGCCGGGCGATCCGGCGCGCCTGGCGGCGGGTCCGGAGGCTGACTCGGCCACGGTCGAACTGGTGCGCAAGGACCTGGGCCTGGACCGGCCCATGCACGAGCAGTTCGTCAACTTCTTCTCGAACGCGCTGCGCGGCGAATTCGGCCATTCGCTGCGCACCAAGCGCCCGGTGAGCGAGGAGATCGGCGACCGCTTCATGCCGACGCTGCTGCTGACGGTGGCGTCGATGGCGTGGGCGGTGGTATTCGGCATGGCCATCGGCATCGGCTCGGCGGTGTGGCGCAACCGCTGGCCGGACCGCTTCGGCATGACGCTGGCGGTTTCCGGGATTTCCTTCCCGGCCTTCGCGCTGGGCATGCTGCTGATGGAGGTGTTCTCGGTGCAGCTGGGCTGGCTGCCATCGATCGGCGCCGACAGCTGGCAGCACTACGTGTTGCCCTCGGTCACGCTGGGCGCCGCGGTGGCGGCGGTGATGGCGCGCTTTACCCGGGCCTCGTTCGTCGAGGTGCTGCAGGAAGACTTTATCCGCACCGCCCGTGCCAAGGGCGTGCGCGAGACCCTGGTGGTGGCCAAGCACGGCCTGCGCAATGCCATGATTCCGGTGGTGACCATGATGGGCCTGCAGTTCGGCTTCCTGCTGGGCGGCTCGATCGTGGTCGAGAAGGTGTTCAACTGGCCGGGCCTGGGGCGCCTGCTGGTCGATGCCGTCGAGATGCGCGACTACCCGGTGATCCAGGCCGAGGTGCTGCTGTTCTCGCTCGAATTCATCCTGATCAACCTGGTGGTGGACATGCTCTACACCGTGATCAATCCCACCATCCGCTACAAATGAGGCCGGCATGACTGAGCTTTCCACGCCCGCCGCAGCGCAAGCGGCATCCGCCACCGCCTCCGCGCCGCAAGCCGTGCGCACGCCCTGGACCGAGTTCTGGCGCAAATTCCGCAAGCAGCACCTGGCGCTCGGCGCCGGCGCGTTCGTGCTGCTGCTGGTGCTGGTCGCGGTGCTGGCGCCGCATCTGGTGCCGTACGACCCCGAGAACTATTTCGACTACGACGCGCTCAATGCCGGCCCGTCGGCCGCGCACTGGATGGGCGTGGATTCGCTCGGGCGCGATATCTTCAGCCGCATCCTGGCCGGCACGCGCATCTCGCTGGCGGCGGGCTTCCTGTCGGTGATCATCGGCGCGGTGATCGGCACCGTGCTGGGCCTGCTGGCCGGCTACTACGAAGGCTGGTGGGACCGCATCGTGATGCGCATCTCCGACGTGCTGTTCGCCTTCCCCGGCATCCTGCTGGCGATCGGCATCGTCGCCATCCTCGGCAACGGCATGACCAACGTGATCTTCGCCGTCGCCATCTTCAGCATCCCGGCGTTCGCGCGGCTGGTGCGCGGCAATACGCTGATGCTGAAGCGGCTGACCTATGTCGAGGCGGCGCGCAGCATCGGCGCGTCGGACTGGACCATCCTGGTGCGCCATATCCTGCCGGGCACGGTGTCGTCGATCGTGGTGTATTTCTCGATGCGGATCGGCACCTCGATCATCACCGCCGCGAGCCTGTCGTTCCTGGGCCTGGGCGCGCAGCCGCCCACGCCGGAATGGGGCGCGATGCTCAACGAGGCGCGCGCCGACATGGTCACCGCGCCGCACGTGGCGATCTTCCCCAGCCTGGCGATCTTCCTGACCGTGCTGGCCTTCAACCTGCTGGGCGACGGTCTGCGCGACGCGCTCGATCCCAAGATCGACCGCCGCTGAAGATGACTGCTTCCACCCTGGGCGCGCCGCGCGTCGGCAGCCTTCCCGCAGGGCCGCTCGACAGCATTGCCGACGTCGCCGGCGTTACCGTCGGCCACTGCACGCTGGCGGAGGGCGGCGTGCAGACCGGCGTCACCGTTATCCGCCCGCATGGCGGCGATCCTTACCGCGACAAGGTGCCCGCCGCGGCCACCGTGCTCAACGGCTTCGGCAAGAGCGTCGGGCTGGTGCAGGTGGACGAGCTGGGCGTGCTGGAGACCCCGGTGGCGCTGACCAATACCTTTGCGGTCGGTGCCGTGGCGCAGGCGCAGATCCGCGCGGCGGTGGCGGCCAATCCGGAAATCGGCCGCGCCCGGCCCACGGTCAATCCGCTGGTGTTCGAATGCAATGACGGCTACCTGAACGATATCCAGCGCATGGCGGTCGGCGGCCCGCACTACGATGCAGCGCTGGCCGACGCGGCAGCCGGATTCGCGCAGGGCGCCGTGGGCGCCGGCCGCGGCATGTCGGCGTTCGGCGTCAAGGGCGGCATCGGCTCGGCTTCGCGCGTCGCCTGCGGCCATCGCGTCGGCGCGCTGGTGCTGGCCAACTTCGGCACGCCGGAATCGCTGACCGTGGCCGGCCGGCTGGTCGGCCCTGAGCTGGCACGCTGGCTGGCCCAGCCCGACGGCGCGGCGCAACCGGAGAAGGGCTCGATCATCATGATCGTGGCCACCGATGCGCCGCTGGACGCGCGCCAGCTGCGCCGGCTGTCGCTGCGCGCCGGTGCCGGGCTGGCGCGCACCGGTTCGGTGTTCGGGCATGGCTCGGGCGACATCGCGCTGGCGTTCTCGACGGCGTACACCGTGCCCGACGACGCGGCGCGGCCGATGCCGGCAGTTGCGCTGCTGCATGAAACCCTGCTCGACCCGCTGTTCCGGGCCGCGGCCGACAGCGTCGAGCAGGCCATCCTGCATGCCTTGTGGCATGCCGCGCCGGTGCAGGGCCGCGACGGCCACGGCCGCGCCGCGCTGCTCGACCTGATGCCCGAACTGCGCCAGAGCTGCTGATGAAGATACTTGTTTCCACCGATATCGAGGGCGTGGCCGGCGTGTTCCACGCCGAGCAGACCCGCCCGGGCAACGGCGAATACGAACGCGCCCGCGCCTGGATGACGGGCGAGGCCAATGCGGCCATCGAAGGCGCCTTTGCCGGCGGTGCGGCCGAAGTGCTGGTCAACGATTCGCACGGCGGCTTCCGCAACCTGCTGCCCGACCAGCTCGACCCGCGCGCGCGCGTGGTGCTGGGCAAGCCGCGCTACCTGGGCATGATGGCGGGGGTCGAGGCCGGCGTCGACGGCGTGCTGATGATCGGCTACCACGGCCGCGCGCAGAGCCGCGGCGTGCTCGCGCACACCATCAACAGCGGCGCCTTTGCGCGGGTCTGGCTCAACGGCAAGGAGCTCGGCGAGGCCGGGCTGTACGCCGCGCTCGCCGCCGAGTTCGGCGCGCCGGTGCTGATGGCCAGCGGCGACGACGTGTTCGTGCAGGAGACCCAGGCGCTGATGCCGTGGGTGCGCTATGTCGAGACCAAG
>JABFVP010000650.1 GCA_013362725.1 Cupriavidus sp. | reverse complement strand
ACCGCGTCGTGGCCGGCATCATCGTGTTCCTGGCGCTGGTGCTGGTGGGCCTGCTGGCCGGCGCCTCGGCCAATACCGAATTCTTCGATCGCTATTTCACCCTGCTGTTCAAGGTGAACCTGGTGATCGGCGCGCTGCTGGTGCTGACCGTGGGGGCGCTCGCGGTCACGCTGTGGCTGCGCTATCGCCGCGGCAAGTTCGGCACGCGGCTGATGACCAAGCTCGCGGTGTTCTTCGGCGTGGTGGGCGTGCTGCCCGGCGTGCTGATCTACCTGGTGTCGCTGCAATTTGTCTCGCGCAGCATCGAGTCCTGGTTCGACGTGCGCGTGGAAACCGCGCTCGAGGCTGGACTGAACCTGGGACGCGCCACCATCGACAGCTCGCTGGCCGACCTGCAGGGTAAGGCACGGCTGATGTCCGAGCAGCTGGCCGGCGCTTCGGGCGTGGCCACCTCGTTGCAGCTGAACCGGCTGCGCGAGCAGTACGGGGTGCAGGAAGCGGCCATCTTCACCGGCAGCGGCCGCGTGCTGGCAAGCGCTTCCAGCAACTATGCCTCGCTGGTGCCGGACCTGCCTTCCGGCGTGCTGGCGGAACAGGCGCGGCTGGCGGGCGGCTATGCCGCGGTGGAGGGCGGCACCGATCCGTCCAGCGATATCGGCCAGGCTGCCGAGCGTATCGACAGCAGCCACTTGTATCGCCTGCGCGTGATCATCCCGCTGGGCGCGGCGCCAGCGCCGGCACAGGATACGATCAGCGCCGCCAGCGCACCGCGTGCGCTGTCCCGCTCGCCGCGCTGGGCCGGCTCGGGCCTGTCGGTGGAGCGCAGCCCCGAAGATTCGCCGTCGAGCGGCTTCGGCCTGGTCGGCGAGACCGTGCGCGAAGAGCGCTACCTGCAGTTGCTGCACCCGGTGCCGGCGGTGCTCGCGCGCAATGCCGACGAGGTCCAGCGCGCGTACCAGGAATACCAGGAGAAGGCGCTGGGGCGCACCGGCCTGCGCAAGATGTATATCGGCACGCTGACGCTGACGCTGTTCCTGGCGGTATTCATCGCGGTGATGCTGGCGCTGCTGCTCGGCGGCCAGCTGGCGCGGCCGCTGCTGATGCTGCTGCAGGGAACCAAGGAAGTGGCCGAGGGCGATCTGTCGCCCAAGCGCGAGCTGAAGAGCCGCGACGAACTGGGCATGCTCACGCAGCAGTTCAACCAGATGACGCGCCAGCTGGCCGAGGCGCGCCTGGCGGTCGAAGAAAATCGCGCCGCGCTCGAGCAGTCGAAGGCCTACCTCGAAAGCGTGCTGCAGAACCTCACCGCGGGCGTGCTGGTGTTCGACCGCCGCTTCGTGTTGATCACCGCCAACCCCGGCGCCGAGCGCATCTTCCGCCAGCCCTTCGGCGCGGTGATGGGACTGCCGATGGAGCAGATCCCCGGCATGGGCACGTTCGGCGAGATCGTGCGCCAGGCCTTCTCGGACCAGAACACCAGCGAGGTGCTGGGCGGCGCCGAGCACTGGCAGAAGCAGATCGAACTGCCGCAAGGCGAGGAGCAGCCGCTGACGCTGCTGGTGCGCGGCGCGCGCCTGCCCGGCGGCGAGCGCGACGAGCCCGGCTATGTGATCGTCTTCGACGATATTTCCGATGTGATTTCCGCTCAACGCTCGGTGGCGTGGGGCGAGGTGGCACGGCGCCTGGCGCACGAGATCAAGAACCCGCTCACGCCGATCCAGCTCTCGGCCGAGCGCCTGCAGATGAAGCTCTCGCCCAAGCTGGAGGGCACCGATGCCGACGTGCTCAAGCGCGGCGCCGCCACCATCGTCAACCAGGTAGCCGCGATGAAGCGCATGGTCGATGATTTCCGCGACTACGCGCGCACGCCGCCGGCGGTGCTGCAATCGCTGCAGCTCAACAGCCTCGTGGCCGAGGTGCTGCACCTGTACGGCATCGACGATCCGGCGGTGCACGAGCACCCGGTGATCCATCCGACGCTGGGCCTCGCGCTGCCCGAGATCAAGGGCGACCCGACTCAGCTGCGCCAGGTCATCCACAACCTGCTGCAGAACGCGCAGGACGCGGCCGCAGAGAACGTCGCGGCCGGTAGGGCCGCGCCCCATATCACTCTGCACACCGAGACTGTAGAATACAAAGATTCTGCCGGCGAGAACCGGCAGGCCGTCAAGCTCACCATTGCGGACAATGGTCCCGGTTTTGCACCACGCATCCTGAGCCGTGCGTTCGAGCCTTATGTGACCACCAAAGCCAAGGGCACGGGTCTCGGGCTCGCGATGGTAAAGAAGATCATTGCCGAACCCGGCGCGCGCATCGACCTGCGCAATCGCATGGAAGGTGCCGAGATCGTCGGTGCGCAGATCTCGATCCTGTTCGTTAAACTGGCATAGTCAACATTGGCGTCCGGTCCCGGAACGCTGCGGTGGGGTTAAGAGGGGAAGTATGGCAACCATCCTCGTAGTCGATGACGAAATGGGAATCCGGGAGCTGCTCTCGGAGATCCTCAGCGACGAAGGCCATGTGGTCGAACTCGCGGAAAACGCGCAACAGGCCCGCGACTACCGTGCGGCGGGCACGCCCGATCTCGTGCTGCTCGATATCTGGATGCCCGATACCGATGGCGTCACGCTGCTCAAGGAGTGGTCCGCGCAGGGACAGCTGACCATGCCCGTGATCATGATGTCGGGCCACGCCACCATCGATACCGCGGTCGAGGCCACCAAGATCGGCGCGCTGAATTTCCTGGAAAAGCCGATCGCGCTGCAGAAGCTGCTGTCCGCGGTGGAACAGGGACTGGCCCGCGGCATCGAACGACCGCGCAGCAGCACTCCCACCGCCGCCGCACCCGCCACCACGCCCACGACCGAGCCCGGCACGGCCGCCGCCACGCCCGAGGCCACTGCCGAAGCCGCACCCAATGGCAGCCCGGCGCGCGTGCCCGAAGCCGAGATGCAATTCTCGTTCGACATGCCGCTGCGCGAAGCGCGCGACCTGTTCGAGCGCGCCTATTTCGAGTACCACCTGCTGCGCGAACACGGCAGCATGACCCGCGTGGCCGAGAAGACCGGGCTGGAACGTACCCACCTGTACCGCAAGCTCAAGCAGCTCGGCGTCGAGCTGGGCCGCAACAAGCCGGAACCGGCCGAACACTGAGGCAGTGCCCTACATGACGCTTGACTGGCCCAGAAAGTCCAGTTATAGTTTCGCTTCTTTGGCCCGGTAGCTCAGTCGGTAGAGCAGAGGATTGAAAATCCTTGTGTCGGCGGTTCGATTCCGTCCCAGGCCACCAGAACACGAAAAGCCCGGCTCTTGCAGCCGGGCTTTTTGCATTGGGCGCTTACGCCAGTGTGCTTGTCATGCCGCCCGCTCTGTCGCCGACGCAACGCAACACCGAATCCAGAAGTAAAAATCTTCTACTTGGCAGCCAATCCATGTCTCTCTAGGATGCCCTGACGCACCGCCATCATGCGGGGCGGCCCAGGCCGGCCAAGCCGCATCGCAATACGAGCCCATAACGCGGACACCCCGGCCCCGGGGCCGATACTTTCTTACCGGGGGATTGGATGGACACACTGATCGGGACGGACAAGCACTGGCCGCCGCGGACCGCGGCCGGCGAGCGTGGCTTGTGGAAGAGCACCATGGCGGCGGCCAGCCAGGCGCTGGGGGCGGCGGGGCGGATGCAGCAAGCCGTGTCGCAGACGCTGAAGCTGCAGAACAAGATCCGAGCGCTGCGCGACGAGCTGCATCAGATGGAAGCCGAGCGCGATGTCTATCGCGAGCTGCACGCGCGCACGGTGGAAGAGCTGCACCAGGCCATCGACCGCAGCCCGGCCGAGATCAAGCGACTTCGCGCCGAAACCGAGGCCATGCAGGTGCGCCATCGCGCCTACAAGCTGCTGGTGCAGCACTACATGCGCATCGGTACGCCGATCGATCCGGCGGTGTTTGCCGAGCAGCGCAGCCGCGTGCAGCAGCACATCCTGTTCCAGCGCCGCAAGGGCATCCCGGTGGCGAATATCGTGGTCGAGGATATTGCCTTCCTGTTGCGCTGAATGGCGCTGAACGGCGCGATTCGAAACCCGGCGTCAGCACACAACATCGCCAGCGCGCATTGACGCGCGGGGGCCGCGGCGGAACACTGTCGCGACCGCGCGCGCAGCCGCTGCGCGCGGCGTTGCCCTGCTCCGGGCAACGACCTGCCACCGTTCGAGGCGTCGTCTCAGGCGACGTTGTCCATCTTGCTGCTGCACGCTGTTCCCACCGTTTCCGCCACCGGTCCAGACACAGATCGACTGGCGTGCCTTGCTCCCGCCCATGCTTCGCGCCGCCGCGCCGGCGCGGCGCAGCGATGACTACGCTGGCACGCCGCCTGGTGGCGGAAGGACTCGGCACCGCGCTGCTGGTGGCGATCGTGGTCGGCTCGGGCATTCGTGCCGAGCGCCTCGCCGCCGGCGATACCGCGCTCGCGCTGCTGGCGAACTCGCTCGCCACCGGCGCCGGGCTGGTAGCCCTGCTGGTGTCGCTGGGGCCGGTCTCGGGCGGACATTTCAACCCGGTGGTGAGCCTGTCGGCGCTGGTGCAGGGCACACTGGCCCCACGCGATGCGCTGCGCTATGTGCTGGTGCAGCTGACGGGCGGCGTGTGCGGCGTGCTCGCGGCGCATGCCATGTTCGGCGAGCCGGCACTGGCGTGGTCGGCGCAGAGCCGCACCGGCGCGTCGATGTGGTGGAGCGAGTTCGTGGCGACCTTCGGCCTGGTCGGCGTGGGCATCGGCACGCTGCGCAGCCGCCCGCAGCTGGTGCCGTTCGTGGTGGCCGGCTATATCACCGCGGGCTACTGGTTTACGTCGTCGACCTCGTTCGCCAACCCCGCTCTGACGCTGGCCTGCGCGCTGACCGATAGCTTCACCGGGATCCGGCCGCAGGACGTGCCAGGCTTCGTGCTGGCGCAGCTCGGCGGCGGGCTGGCGGCCACGCTGCTGTTCCACTGGCTGTTGCGCAAACCCGCCGCGGTGACACCGGCGCCGGTCAGTAGCCTGGGCAGCGTGACTAGCGGCGCAACTACCAGCGCCGATTGAGCTGCACGCCGAAGATCGAGCCGCTCGGCTGCGACCCCCACGCGTCCGCCGGCGCCGTGTAGCCGATACCATCCACGTCGCTGGCGCGGCTGTAGGTGTAGAAGGCGCGCAGGTTGGCGTTGCCGGCGGACTTGCCCAGCGTCAGCGTCGGCGCCACCGTCAGCGCGGTGCGCTGGCCGCTGACACCGAAGCCGGACGAGATCTGGTCGTGCGACACCTCGAAGTTCAGCCGGAACTGGCTGCTGGCGACATACGCGGGACGCAGGCGCGTGGTAGTCCACTGCAGCGTCCCGACCGGCGAACGGTCGAACTGCAGGCTCTGCTCGACCGCACCGCTCAGCCCCCAGCGGCTCTTCCATTCGATCGAATCGGCCACGCGCGTGCGCGACAGCGACGGTCCCATGCCGGTATAGCCTGTCATGGCGTTGCGCGATCCCGAGCCGAACTGCACCCCAAGGCGGTTGGTGCCGAACAGCACGCCCTTCTGCTCGTGCAGCGCCGATGCCCACCACGCCCCGCCCGAGTCCTCCACCAGCGGCTGGGCTTCCACCCGCGTGAAGCCGAGCTGCACCGAACCCTGTTCATTGGTGGGGATCGGCGCGGTGCGCAGCGAATGGTAGCTGGGCAGGTTCTGCCCGTTCTGGTCGGCGCGCGCGGTGTACTGGTAGTTCAGGCCGATATCGCCGATCAGCTTGGCGTTGTCCACGCCAAAGCGCATCGCCGTCGAATTGGGCGGCAGCAGGCCGGACGACATCAGGAACGGCGCGTTGTCGCGCCGGCCGGCCCACATGGTGGCGCCGTCCAGCACCGCCAGCCCGCTGACCGCCGTGTAGAACTGCGGCACCAGCGCATAGGGATCGACCGCCGCCGGGCGGCCATTGACGGTGGTGGCGTCCGTGCCGCGCGCCTGCGCGATCAGCATCACCTGGGCGCCACCGTCAAGGTCCAGCACCGACTCGCGGATCCTGACCTCGCCCGCGCTGCGGCAAGCCAGCCCGCTGCCGATGCCGGTGGACAGGGCGCCGCCGGGGCAGGCGCGCATGTTTGACGAGCGATCCTCGACTGCGGCGCGGCCACTGTAGCTCAGGCGCCACACGGACTCTCCGGCCGGATCCTCCGCAGGCAGTTGGGAATGCAGCACCGGCGGCGCGTCCGACGGGGTGCCGGCATCCGCAGCGCCTTGAGCCGGGGCCGGGGACGCCTCGGCCTGGAACTCGCCAAGCCTGGGCGGGAACAGTACCAGCGATGGTGGCGGCGGGGCCGGGGGTTCGGGCGGGCCGACGAAATCGGGATCGACCGGCGACGGGGTCGCGGTAATGCTGGTGTCCGCCGAAGCGGGGACGGTGACGCTCGCCGCGGGCGCCGCTTCGCCGGCGATCAGCGCGGCAAGCGGGTCTTCGGTGGTGGCTTGGGCGGTCGCCACTGCCGCCTGCGGGGTTGGCGCCGCCACGGTCGCAGTGACCGTTGCAGGCAGCGCCGGTCGCGGCCCGATGCGCGGCGGCTGCAACGCTGCCGCGGATGCGTCGGCGCCCGTCACCGGAACGCCGGTCTGCGCGCATGCCGCCAGACCCCAGG
>JABFVP010000392.1 GCA_013362725.1 Cupriavidus sp. | reverse complement strand
CCCGCTCATGAATCGTATCCCGTGCGCGCGCTCGTATTGCAGGGCGGCGGCGCGCTGGGCGCCTATCAGGCCGGCGTGTACCAGGGGCTGGCCGATGGCGGCATCTTCCCCAACTGGGTCGCCGGCATTTCGATCGGCGCCTTGAACGCGGCCATCATCGCCGGCAATCCGCCGCAGCGCCGGGTCGAGCAGTTGCGGGCGTTCTGGGAGCATATCTGCGCGCAGCCGTGGCTGCCCAGCCTGTCGTACACCTGGTTTGCCGATGAAGCGGCGAGCTGGCCCGAGCCGATGCGGATCTGGTTCGACGGCCTGCATGCGGCGCGCGCCATGCTGGAGGGCCAGCGCGGCTTTTTCCAGCCGCGCAGCTGGGCGGCGCTGATGTCACGCTACTCGGACCCGACCCATGCCAGCTTCTACGACACCAAGCCGCTGAAGGCCACGCTGGAGCGCTTTGCCGACTTCGACCTGATCAACCATCGCCCCGACCTGATGCGGGTCTCGGTGGGCGCGGTCAATGTGCGCACCGGCAACTTCGCCTATTTCGACAATACCCGCGACAAGCTCTGCGCCGAGCATTTCATGGCCTCGGGCGCGCTGCCGCCCGGGTTTCCGGCGGTGGAGATCGATGGCGAATACTACTGGGACGGCGGGCTGGTCTCGAACACGCCGCTGGCCGAGGTGCTGACCGCGCAGCCGCGGCGCGACGCGCTGATCTTCCAGGTCGACCTGTGGAGCGCGCGCGGCAAGCTGCCGCACGACCTGATCGACGTGGCCGAGCGCCAGAAGGACATCCAGTATTCCAGCCGCACCCGGGCCATCACCGACTATATGCGCGAGCAGCAGAACCTGCGCCGCATGCTCAACGAGGTGATGGCGCTGGTGCCGCAGTCCAAGCGCGACAACGACTGGTACCGCCGCGCCGCCGAGCAGTCGTGCGATGCGCGCCGCAACGTGATCCAGCTGATCTACCGCGACAAGTCGTTCGAGAACCTGGCCAAGGACTACCAGTTCGGCCCGCTGACCATGCACGAGCACTGGACCAGCGGGCTCGAGGACATCCGCCAGACGCTGCGCCATCCGCACTGGCTGGCCATGCCCAGCCGCGAGCAGCCGTTCGTCACGCACGACGTGCATCGCGGCAGCGGCGGTTGAGCACGACCGGCGCGCGCGGGTTCAGTCAACCTTGATCCTGGCCAGTTCCGGGCGCGCCGGCGGATACGCTGGCTTCAGGTCCGCGAAGACCCTGGTCATGATCTCGGCCACCATCAGGTTGCGGTGCGTCTTGGAATCGGCCGGCACCACGTACCAGGGGCATTCGGGCGTGCTGGTGGCCATGATGGCGGCCTCGTAGGCGTCCATGTAGGCCTTCCAGTGCTTGCGCTCGGCGAGGTCCTGGGTATCGAACTTCCAGTGCTTTTCCGGGTCCGCCAGCCGTGCCTCGAGCCGCGACTTCTGTTCGTCGCGCGAAATATGCAGGAAGCACTTGACGATGGTGGTGCCGGTCTCGGTCAGCATCGACTCGAATTCGCGGATCTGGCGGTAGCGCCGTTCGCATTCGGCGGCGTCGATCCATTGGTGTACGCGCGTGATCAGCACGTCTTCGTAGTGGCTGCGGTTGAACACCACGATCTCACCGGACCTCGGCACCTGCAGGTGGATGCGCCACAGGAAATCGCGCGCCAGCTCCTCGGGTGACGGCGCCTTGAAGCCCACCACGCGGATGCCGAGCGGATCGAAGCTGCGGAATACGCCGCGCACGGTGCCGTCCTTGCCGCTGGTGTCCATGCCCTGCAGCACCACCAGGAGCTTGCGGCGGTGCTCGGCATAGAAGATGTCCTGCTGCGCGTCGAGCGCGTTGCTCAGCTCGATGATGCGGGCCAGGTCTTCCTCTTTCTTGCCGCATGACAGGGGCTTGCTGCCCGGGTCGAAGTCGGCAAGGCGGAATCGCTTGCCCGAGGTAATGCGGAAATCGTCCAGCGGCATGGGCGCTCCATTCGCGATGATCTGCGGGATCAGGGAATCGGGCGCCCCGGAAACTGCGCTGCAGGGAGGGGAAAAAGGGGCGCGCAGCCCCTATGGTCAGGCCGTCAGGGCCGCCAGGTCAATGCTGCCTTCGAACACGGTGGTGGCCGGGCCGGTCATGCGCACCGGTTCCGCGCCGCCGTCCCACGCAATGGTCAGCTCGCCGCCATGGGTGTGGACCCGCACCGGCGAATCCAGCAGGCCGCGCCGGATGCCGGCCACCACCGCCGCGCAGGCGCCGGTGCCGCAGGCGAGGGTCTCGCCGGCGCCGCGCTCGAAGACACGCAGGCGGATGGCGTGGCGGTCCTCGACCTGCATGAAGCCGGCGTTGACGCGGTTGGGGAAGGCCGGGTGGTGCTCGATCACCGGGCCGTCCTGCAGCACCGGGAAGTTCTCGACATCGTCCACCACCTGCACCGCGTGCGGGTTGCCCATCGACACCGCCGAGATCCATTCGGTGCGGCCGTTGACCTCGAGGCCGTACAGCGTGTCGGCGCCCTCGGCATGCGTGGGCAGGCCCTGCGCGCGGAACGGCACGCGCGCCGGTTCCAGCTCGGGCGCGCCCATGTCGACCGTGACCTGGCCATCGTCCTGCAGCGTCAGCGTGATCACGCCGTTCATCACCTCGACGCGCACCGAACGCTTGTCGGTCATGCCCTGCTCGGTGACAAAGCGCACGAAGCAGCGCGCGCCATTGCCGCAGTGCTCGACCTCGCTGCCATCGGCATTGACGATGCGGTAGCGGAAATCGACGTCCGGGCGCGTCGGCTTCTCGACAATCAGGATCTGGTCCGCCCCCACGCCGAAATGCCGGCTCGCCAGCGCGCGCCACTGGGCCGGGGTCAGGTCGATCTGCTGGTGGATGCCGTCGAGCACGACAAAGTCGTTGCCCGCGCCATGCATCTTGGTGAACTTGAGTTTCATGGTGGGGATTGTAGCGGCGCGGCGCAGGTCGTGCCGGTGCGCTCAGTAAATCTCGGGCTCGCCCGGCAGGCGGTGTTTGAAGCGCTTGTGGACCCAATAGTACTCAGGCACGCGCGGGCGGATGCAGTCCTCGAAGAAGGCGTTCATGCGGCGCGTGTCGTCGGTCACGCTGGCGCCGGGATAGTCTTCCCACGCCGGCAGCACGCGCAGCACGTAGCCCTGGTAGTCGGGCAGCATCTCGGTGTAGATCGGTACCACCCTGGCGCCGGTCAGGCGCGCCAGCCGCGAGACCGAGGTCAGCGTCAGCGCCTGCACGCCGAAGAACGGCACGAATTCCGAGTCGCGCTCGCCGAAGTCCATGTCGGCGATCAGCTGCAGCGCCTCGCCCTTCTTCAGGCAGCGCAGGATGTCGCGCGCGCTGTCGTTGCGCGAGATCATGTTGGCGCCGAAGCGCCCGCGCGCCTGCTTGAGGAAGCCGTCGAACAGCGCATTCTTCTGCCTGGTATAGAGCGAGGCGCCGGAGCGGCCGACATGCTCGCGCAGGTGGATGGTGAGCCGGATCGCGCCGGCTTCCACGCCCGACAGGTGCAGCGTCACCAGGATGTGCGGCGTGCCGTCCAGCGCCACCAGCCCGGCCTGGTCGTCGATCTGCACCCAGCGGCGCATCTGCGCTTCGCTGCCGGTCCAGAAGATGCCGCGTTCGGCAAAGCTGCGGAACAGCAGGCGGAAGCTCTGGCGCGACAGCGCGTCGATCTCGGCCTCGGTCCGGTCCGGGAAGCACAGGCGCAGGTTGGCCTGCACCACCTTGCGCCGCTCGCTGGGGATGCGGTACAGCAGGCTGCCCAGCGCCTCGCCGAAGCGCGCGACCAAGGGATAGGGCAGTTTGCCCAGCACGGTCAGCAGGCCGATGCCGAGCCACGTGAACACACGGCTCATGAAGTCGATCGATCAGTCGCCGGCTCGGATCCCGCGCCCTCGGTAGCCGGCGTGTCCGGGGTGCCGGGGGTGCCTGCTCCGGCGGGTTGCTTGTAGCGGTTGTAGCCCCACAGGTATTGCGTCGGGCACAGGCCCACCAGTTCTTCGATGGTGCGGTTGATGACCGCGGCCGCGGCGGCGGGATCGTCCGGCAGCATGCCGCCGTCCTCGAGCACGCGCAGATGGCCGCGGTAGCCGGCGCCGCGCGGCAGCCGCTCGGCGAAGATCGCCACCACCGGCGCGCCGGTCAGTTGCTGCAGCCGGTGCACCAGCGCCATGGTGTAGGCGGGCTTGCCGAAGAACGGCGCCCAGTTGCCTTCGCCGCCGCTGGGCACCTGGTCGGGCAGGATGCCCACCGCCTGGCCGCGCTTGAGCGCCTTGACCAGCATGCGCACCCCGCGCGGCGTGGCCGGCGCCATGTGCATGTTGGGCCGGGTGCGCATCCTTTCGATCCAGTCGCGCAGCCACGGCTGGTGCGGCGGCTTGAACAGCGCGGTCACCGGGCGGTGCAGGGCGTGGGATTGCGGCAGCACCTCGAAGCAGCCCAGGTGCGGCGTCAGGATGATGATGCCCTTGCCGCGCGCCTGCAGCCTGCCGAGTTCAGGCCACAGGTAGTCGTCGAAGCCGTACAGCTTCGCGCCGATGCGCGGGCGGCTCCAGAAGTAGGGCATCTCGATGATCATGCGACCGGCCGAGCGGGCGGCCTCGTCGATCATCGCTTCGGTGGCGTCGGGGAAGGCGCGGCGGAAGTTCTCCCGCAGGCGCTGGCCATAGCGGCCCGGCAGCCGTGCGATCAGCAGGCCCAGCGCGCCGCCCGCGGCCTGCAGCAGCCGCAGCGGAAAACGGGAGATCAGCCAGAATAAAAAAGTCATCAGGCGCGGAAAAAGGGTCCGGGCAAGTCCGCCGCCGGGTCTGTGCCGGGATCAGACGGGCAGGCAGGCGCGGCTCCGGCATGCCGGCAAGGTGACACGCCTGTGGCGCTGCAACGACGCCTGCAGGCGCGTATAATAGCGTGTATCGCCGAGTTAACTGACAACTTGCGGGGCGATGCGGCTCTAACCGGGCTGCCTGAAATACCGCTAAAGCGTCGCCGCCATGAACCGAACAGGCTGGCACGCAATAGCCAACCTGGAGAATAAGTTCGTGGCAAACGACTTCCTTTTTACTTCGGAATCCGTCTCCGAAGGCCATCCCGACAAGGTCGCCGACCAGATTTCCGACGCCGTCCTCGACGCCATCCTGGCGCAGGACAAGTATGCGCGTGTGGCAGCCGAGACGCTTTGCAACACCGGTCTGGTGGTGCTGGCCGGGGAAATCACCACGACCGCCAACGTCGACTACATCCAGATCGCGCGCGACACCATCAAGCGCATCGGGTACGACAACACCGATTACGGCATCGACTACAAGGGCTGCGCCGTGCTGGTGGCCTACGACAAACAGTCACCCGACATCGCCCAGGGCGTCGACCGCGCCTCCGACGACTACCTGAACCAGGGCGCCGGCGACCAGGGCCTGATGTTCGGCTACGCCTGCGACGAGACCCCGGAACTGATGCCGTTCCCGATTTACTACGCGCACCGCCTGGTCGAGCGCCAGTCGCTGCTGCGCCGCGACGGCCGCCTGCCGTGGCTGCGCCCGGACGCCAAGTCGCAGGTCACGGTGCGCTATGTCGACGGCAAGCCGCACAGCGTGGACACCGTGGTGCTGTCGACCCAGCATGCGCCGGACATCACCCAGGCGCAGATCCGCGAGGCCGTGATCGAGGAGATCATCAAGCCGGTGCTGCCGGCGCAGATGCTCAAGGAAACCAAGTACCTGGTGAACCCGACCGGGCGCTTCGTGATCGGCGGCCCGCAGGGCGACTGCGGCCTGACCGGGCGCAAGATCATCGTCGATACCTACGGCGGCGCCTCGCCGCACGGCGGCGGCGCGTTCTCGGGCAAGGACCCGTCGAAGGTGGACCGCTCGGCCGCCTACGCGGCGCGCTATGTGGCCAAGAACGTGGTGGCCTCGGGCCTGGCGCGGCAGTGCCAGGTGCAGGTCAGCTACGCCATCGGCGTGGCGCGGCCGATCAACGTGACGGTCTACACCGAAGGCACCGGCAAGATTCCGGACGCCAAGATCGCGGAGCTGGTGCAGGAGCATTTCGACCTGCGCCCGAAGGGCATCGTGCAGATGCTGGACCTGCTGCGTCCGATCTATGAGAAGACTGCCGCCTATGGCCATTTCGGCCGCGAAGAGCCGGAGTTCTCGTGGGAAGCCACCGACAAGGCGGCTGCGCTGCGCGCCGCGGCCGGCCTGTAAGCGCCGCGCCTGCGCGTCAGAAGTCCTGACGGCAAGCCCCGCCGGCCCGCAAGGGCCCGCGGGGTTTTTTACGCGGGTTTGATCAACGTTCGGCTGCCGCGTGACGCCAGCGCCACGGCCGCAGCACGGAGTAAAATTCCGCCATTCTCCTGCCGCCGCCGCGGTGGCCACCCCACACACGGGTAATCGTTCCCAGAGGATGCCATGTCCGAAGCGCCTGTCCTTGCCCCGTCGCCCGCCGCCCGGCCGTCTGCTGCCGGCCAGCTCGACTTGATCCGTCCGCAGCCCTATACGGATTGGGCGCCCGAGGTCACTCCCGAAGCGCGCGCCACGCTGCGCCGCGAACTGGAGCAGGGCGCGGTACTTTACTTCCCCAACCTGAAGCTCCAGTTCCAGCCGGGCGAAGAGCGCTTCCTCGACGCGCGCTATTCCGACGGCAAGTCCA
>JABFVP010000359.1 GCA_013362725.1 Cupriavidus sp. | reverse complement strand
GCGCCGACACGGCGTTGGCTTCGGCGCGCTGCAGCGCGGCCTGGGCCGAGGCCAGCTCGGCCTGGTAGGGCGCGGGGTCGATGCGGAACATGACCTGGCCGGCCTTCACTTCGCCGCCTTCGGTGTAGTTGCGCGAGAGCACGATGCCTTCAACGCGCGCGCGCACTTCGGCGGTGCGCACGCCTTCCAGGCGGCCCGGCAGTTCATTAACGACGGCAACCGGCGACGGCGTCACGGTGACCACGCCCACTTCAGGCGGCGGCGGGGCGCCGCCCTCGGCCTTCTTGTCGCCGCAGGCGGACAGCGCCACGGCCGACAGGGCCGCTAGTGCACAGGCTGCAACGCGACTGATACGTTGGGACTTCCTCATCGATAACCCCATGATGGCAATTTGAGATCCGCCGTGCCGCCCCGGCGTGTCATCGGACAAGCGGGAACGACATGGCGCGCCGCAAGGCTTTGCGGCGGGCAAAAGCGTGATGCTAGCCACAAAACGCGGCGTCGCGGTGACGATTGCGACGAACGGTGGCTTTTGTGTAACGACTGGATAAATTGTCCGGCTGGCCTGCGGCAGGATTGCCCGCCGTGCTGGGTAGGTCACAGGGGGCGGCTGGCCGGATGCCGGGCAAGCGCGTATTATATATACATTCAAGCATGTATGTTAAGTTGATGTTGCAAAAGGGCCTTTCGGCGCACAACCTGCGCGAAAAGTCACGGCAAGACGCAAGACGATGCCGCTCCAGCGATCGGATCGGTACGAAATGCGTCCACTCCGCTCCCGGATCACGGCGCAAACCGCCGGCTCGGGTTAGGATGCGCGCCGTCGTATCGGCTCGCAAGCTTGGCAATGCCCATCATGTGATGACAACGACCCGCCGGGGCGCAAGCCACTGGCATGTGCGGCTGCCGTGGCAGGCGCATCAGGGAGAACCAACCAGGCCGGCCATGCGCGCCAGATCGGAACCGATCGCGCCGTGCCGCCGGCACCAGAGACAATCATGGTCAGACGCACCAAGGAAGAGGCGCTCGAGACGCGCCACCGGATACTCGACGCGGCCGAGGCCGTGTTCCACGCCCGCGGGGTGGCACGCCCGTCGCTGGCCGACATTGCCGAGGCCGCGGGGGTGACCCGCGGCGCGATCTACTGGCACTTCAAGAACAAGAGCGATGTGTTCGCCGCCATGTGCGACCGCGTCCATTTGCCGGTGGAAGCGCTGATCGAGCCGGAGCGGCTGGCGCGCCAGGAAGACCCGCTCGGCGGCATCCGCGACATCTGCGCCTATGTGATGCGCCAGACCGTGATCAACCCGCGCTGGCGCCGGGTGTTCGAGATCATCTTCCACAAGTGCGAAATGGTGCAGGACAACGGCGCCATCTTCGAGCGCCAGCGCCAGTCGCACCAGGATGGCCTGGTCAAGATGCGCGAGCACCTGCGCCTGGCGCTGGAGCGCGGCCAGCTGCCCGCCGACCTGGACCTGGACCTGGCGGTCAATGCCTTCCACGCCGCGGTGGGCGGGGTGCTGGCGCACTGGCTGTTCTCGCCGCAGGACTTCAACCTCGACGCCAACGCGGAGCGCCTGTCCGACGCCTTCATCGATACCCTGAAGTTTTCCCCGGCGCTGCGCCACGGCTATGTGCCGCGCCCGATGGCCGAGCTGGACCAGGAGCTGTCCACGCTGTGCCGGCAGGCTTGCGCCGGCGCGCAGGACGACGGGCTCGATACCCCCGATCTGGTGCCCTGAACCCTGCTGATCGCGGGCGCCGCGCTAGCCGCGCATGGCCTCGCGCCAGCGCGCCAGGAACGCGCGCTTGCGCATCGCGTCCTGTGCCGCCAGCAGCCCCGGGCCGACGCTGATCGGCTTGAGCGCGTAGCCGAGCCGCTCCGACAGCGCCGCGGCCGTGTGCACGCTGTCGGTATCGGTGCGGATGGTATAGAGCTGCGAGGTCGACTTGGCCAGCAGCGCCTGGCCCTCGCGCGACAGCAGGTAGTCCAGCCACAGCCGCGCCGCATTGGGCCGCGGCGCGCGCCGCGCGATAAAGGCCACGCGCGACATCACCAGCGTGTAGTCGCTCGGCGCGATCACGTCGATGGCCGCGCCGCGCTGCATCAGCGACAGGGCATAGGACCCCAGCAGGTTGTAACCCATCACCAGCTCGCCGCCGGCGATGCGCTCGATCATCTCAGCGGTCGACGCCGACAGCTGCACCCCGGCCCGGCCCAGCGCCTGCGCCAGATACCAGAACTCGCTGCCCATGCGCGCATCCTGCTGCGCCAGCAGGTAGCCCACCCCCGAGCGCTCCACGTCGTAGGTCACCACCTTGCCGTGCCAGCGCGGCGCATGTTCCTGCAGCAGCCGCGCCAGTCCGCTGCGGCTGCGCGGCGGGCGCATGCCGGCCAGGTGGTGGCGGTTGTAGACAATCACCGCGGGCTCGAAGGTGGTGCCCCAGGCCTCGTCGCGCCATACCGCCCAGCCCGGCAGCCCGGCGCGCTCGGGCGAGGCGTAGCGCTGCGCATGGCCGTCGTTGACCAGCTTGATCTGCAGGTCCATCGCGGTGCTCCACAGCACATCGGCATAGATGGCGCGCGGCCCCGGCGACTGGCCGGACAGCGCCGCGGTCTCGGCCAGGAAGCGCTGGTTGAGCTCGACCGTGTTGAGATCCTGGTAATGCACGCGGATGCCGGGGTAGCGCGCCTCGAACGCGGCAATCAGCGGCCGCGCCGCCTCCAGGTCGGTCGACGCGTACACCGTGACCATGCCTTCGCGCAGCGCGCCGGCAATGGTGGCGTCATACCCCGACGGGTATCCCGGCGGCGCTGCCGGCGGCCTGGACTGGGCATGAAGGGACCATGCGGCGCCACCCAGCAGCGCGGCGCCCAGCAGGCGGCGGCGATGCCCCGAAGCGGGCGCAGCGCTGTCGCTCAGGCACGGCTGGGAAACTTGTGACGGCTGGGACGAACGCGGGGACACGGTGCTCGGGACGGAGGGACTGCCGGTGGTGCCGCGGCAAGCGGCAAGCGCGCCGGAAGCGGCGGGGCGAGGGTATTATAGGCGCCCGCGGCGGGCGCGCTCCATCGGTGCTGCCCCCGGTTTTGCGGGCGCTTTCCATGCTTTTTCCCGAGAGCGCGCGCGGCACCTAACATAGAATCAACCGGCACAGGAGGAGACCGGCATGCGCATCCTGCTGGTGGAGGATGAAGTCGAACTGGCACGCTGGGTCGCCCGCGCGCTGGAGCAGGGCGGCTTTGTGATCGAGCACGTCGCCGACGGCCTGCAGGCCGAGGCGCGCCTGCAGGCCGAGGAATACGACGCCGTGCTGCTGGACCTGCGGCTGCCCGGCAAGGACGGGCTGGCCGTGCTCAAGTCGATGCGCGGGCGCGACGACCGCACCCCGGTGCTGATCCTGACCGCGCAGGACACGTTGGACGAGCGCGTGCGCGGCCTGAACCTGGGCGCCGACGACTACCTGCCCAAGCCCTTCGCCATTGCCGAGCTGGAAGCGCGGCTGCTGGCGCTGATCCGCCGCAGCCGCGGGCGCGCGCATCCGCGCCTGCAATGCGGCACGCTGGTGTTCGACGGCGAGACCCGCAGCTTCACGCTGGGCGGCGCGCCGCTGGCGCTGACGCCGCGCGAATCGACCCTGCTGGGCGCGCTGCTGGCACGCAGCGGCCAGCCGCTGACCAAGGCGCAGCTGCTCGACAAGGTGTTCTCGCTCGACGCCGACGTCTCGCCCGATGCGATCGAGGTGCTGGTCTACCGGCTGCGCAAGAAGCTGGCCGGGCACGGGGTCACCATCGTCACGCTGCGCGGCTTCGGCTACCTGCTGGAGCCGGAGGCCAAGGGCTGAGATGCGGCACCCGGTGCTGCTGTGGCGCCGCGGCAGCCTGCGTCGGCAACTGCTGTTGCTGCTGCTGCCGGCGCTGGCGGTAATGATGGCGCTCGACACCTGGCTTACCTACGGCACCCTGCGCGACGCCGCCAACACCGCCTACGACCGCTCGCTCTACGGCTCGATCCGCGCCATCGACAACGCCATCGGCATGGCCGGCGACAACGTCCAGCTGACCCTGCCCGACGCCGCCATGGAGATCTTCGAGACCGCGGCGCAGACCCATGTGTTCTACCGCGTCTCGACCGAGCGCGCCGGCCAGGTCGAGACCGTGACCGGCTACGGCGATCTGCCGCTGCCGCGCGGGCCGCTGGTCAACAACCAGCCGCGCTTCTACGACGCCGAATACCTGGGCGAGGCGGTGCGCATTGCCGCGATGGCGCGTCCGGTGTACCGGCCGGATGCGCGCATGCGCGTGATCATCCAGGTGGCCGAGACCGCCGAGCCGCGCAGCGCGCTGATCGGCTCGGTGTGGCGCAGCGCGCTGGCGCGCGACCTGCTGCTGATCCTGCTGAGCGCCGCGATCCTGGTGGGCGGGGTCACTTACGTGCTGCACCCGCTCAAGCGCGTGCGCGACGACGTCGAGGCGCGCTCACCCGAGGACCTGACCCCGCTCGTGTTCGAGCGCGTGCCGGCCGAGGTGCGGCCGCTGGTCGACGCGGTCAACCTGCACGTATCGCGCTCGGCCGCGATGGCGCAGTCGCAGGCGCAGTTCATCGCCGACGCCGCGCACCAGCTGCGCACCCCGCTGGCCATCCTGAAGACGCAGGCCGAATATGCCCAGCGCCAGCTCAACGCGCCCGACCCGCAAGCCGCGCGCGCGGCCGCCGGCGAAGCCGTGGGCGGCAGCGTCACGCAGCTGGAACAGGCCGCGCGCCTGACCACCCAGCTGCTGGCGCTGGCGCGGGTACGCCAGCACCGCGCCGACGCCGCGCAAGCTGGTGAAGCCGGCGAAGGCATCGACATCATCGATGCCGTCACCGTGGCCGAGCAGGTCGCGCTGGACTACCTGCCGCTGGCGCGCGGCAAGCAGCAGGACTTCGGCTGGGAGCCGGTGCCGGGGCTGGCGCTGCCGGTGCGCGCCGATCCCGCGCTATTGCGCGAGGCGCTGGCCAATCTGGTCCACAACGCGATCCAGTACTCGCCGCGCGGCAGCCGCATCACGCTGTCGGCAACGCGTGTGCGCGATCACGCCTGCCTGGTGGTCGAGGACGATGGCCCCGGCATCCCGGCCGAGGAACGCGAGAAGGTGTTCGCGCGGTTCTACCGGCGGGTGGGGAATGCTGAGCCGGGCTCGGGGCTGGGGTTGGCGATCTCGCGGGAGATGGCGGCGCGGTTTGGCGGGACGGTGGAGCTGGGGGAAGGGGTGCAGGGTACCGGGGTGCGGGCGGTGTTGAGGTTGCCGGTGGAGGCTGGCTAGGTTTACGACGGGTCCGGGGCGTGCGTGAATTTGGGCATCCGACTTCGTCGATGCGCCGGCCCTCTCCCCCGCCCCTCTCCCGCAAGCGGGAGAGGGGAGAAAACAGGCGGGTGTGAAAGCGCGCCGTTAGCCGAACAACTCCTCCGCCACCGTAGGATGCACCTGCACCGTCGTCTGCAGATGCGACTCCCTCACTCCCAGCCTTAATGCCACCGCCAGCGCTTGCACGATTTCCGGCGCCGCGTTGTCCATCAGATGCACCCCCAGCACGCGCCCGCTGCGCGCGTTGAGCACCAGCTTGAACACCGACTGATGCGGCGTCCCGGCAAAGCGGTGCTCGAGCGAGACAAAGCGCTTGACCACGGTACGGATGCGCTCGGGCTTCCCGGCAGCCTCGATGGCCTGCGCTTCGGTCAATCCCACCGCACCGACGGCGGGCTCGCAGAACACCGCGGTCGGCACGAAATCGAAATCCGCCCGTTCGCCGCGCCGCCCGAACAGCCGGTCGGCCAGCCAGCGGCCCTGGGCGGTGGCCACCGGCGTCAGGTGCAGACCGTCGATGGCATCGCCCAGCGCATAGACGCTGCGCACGCTGCTGCGGAACTGGCGGTCGACGCGGATGCCGCCGCGCTCGCCGAAAGCCACGCCCAGCGCTTCCAGCCCCAGGCCCTGCACATTGGATACGCGCCCGATCGCCGCCAGCGCGGCCTGCGCCCGCACGGCTTCGGTCTGGCCCGCGCGGCTCGGGTCGTTGGTGGGCTGGTAGCAGACTTCGACCGCGCCGTTGGCCTGGCTCAGCAGGTGCACGCGCGCATTCAGGTGCAGCCGCACGCCGCGCGCGGTGAGCGCGTCGGCCAGCGCCGCGCCGAGGTCGTGGTCGAAATGCGGCAGCAGCCGGTCGCCGGCGACGACAAGGTCGACCTTGACGCCGTAGCGCGACAGGATCGAGGCCTGCTCCACGCCGATATAGCCGCCGCCGATCACGGCGACGGACGCGGGCAGGCTCTGCCAGGTGAAGACGTCGTCGGAGCTCGCCGCCAGGTCGCCGCCGGGCACGTCGAGCGTGCGCGGGCGCGCCCCGGTGGCGATCAGAATGCGGCGCGCGTGGATGGTCTCGTCGCCGACGCAGACTTCCTCCGGGCCGGTGACGCGCGCCTCGCCGCGCAGCACTTCCACGCCCGCATCGGTCAGGCGCTGGGTGTAGCCCACGTTCAGGCGCGCGACCTCGGCGTTGACGCGCACGATGGCATCGCGCCAGTCCTCGTGCCCGCCGGTGTGCGACAGGCAGCCCGACAGGATCGCCGACCACGAGGCGCCGTAGGACAGCATTTTCTTGGGCACGCAGCCGCGGTTGACGCAGGTGCCG
>JABFVP010000579.1 GCA_013362725.1 Cupriavidus sp. | reverse complement strand
GACCTCAAGTGGGAGTTCGGCGAATGGCACAGCGTGCAGACCGTCGGCCTGCACGCGGGCCTGAAGCGCCCGGGTAGCCCGACGTACCAGAAATGGCATGACGCGGTGCTGCGCTTCAACAACGGCGTGCTGCCCAAGCATGGCGCGATCTGGCTGACCTACTACCCCAACATCATGGTGGAGTGGTACCCGAACGTGCTGGTGATCTCGACGCTGCACCCGGTCGGCCCGCGCAAGACCCGCAATGTGGTGGAGTTCTACTACCCCGAGGAAATCGCGCTGTTCGAGCGCGAGTTCGTCGAGGCCGAGCGCGCCGCCTACATGGAAACCTGCATCGAGGACGACGAGATCGCCGAGCGCATGGATGCCGGCCGGCTGGCGCTGCTCAAGCGCGGCACCAGCGAGGTCGGCCCGTACCAGTCGCCGATGGAAGACGGCATGCAGCACTTCCACGAGTGGTACCGCCGCGCCATGGCCTACGCCGGCTAGTGCGATCAGCGCACAACGCAAGCTGCAACGGACCGCCACGGCGGTCCGTTTTGCTTTGGCCGGCGATGTGCGCTGCTAGAATCATTGTCCGGCGCGATTGACGCGGGGCCGCAGAGCCCCGCTCGTGCGCCGGCACTCTCTCCTTCGCTCCTGCCCGCTTCACCGCGCCCTCGCCATGCAATCGCTCTGGATGCTGTTCGCCGCCTTCGCCTTTTCGCTGATGGGAGTTGGCGTCAAGCTGGCGTCCGACCTGTACACCACCGGCGAAATCGTGTTCTACCGCGGCCTGATCAGCGTGGTGATCATGTGGGTGCTGCTGTCCTCGCGCGGGGTCTCGGTGCGCACGCCGTACATGCTGTCGCATATCAAGCGCAGCGTGTTCGGCGTGACCTCGCTGATGCTGTGGTTCACCTCGATCTCGCTGCTGCCGCTGGCCACCGCGATGACGCTGAACTACATGTCGCCGGTGTGGATCGCGCTGATCCTGGGCGCCAGCGCGGCGCTGGCCGGCACCGGCGGCAATGCCGACCGCCGCCTGGTGCTGGCGATCCTGCTGTCGTTTGCAGGGGTGATCTGCCTGCTGCAGCCGTCGGTGGGCAAGGACCAGCTGACCGGCGGCCTGGTCGGGCTGATCTCGGGCATGTTCACCGCGCTGGCCTATGTCGAGGTGCGCCAGCTCGGCCAGCTGGGCGAGCCCGAGGGCCGCATCGTGTTCTATTTCTCGCTGGTCGGCATGATCGCCGGGCTGGTATGGATGCTGCTGGGCGGCACCAGCCCGCATACCTGGTATGGCGCCGGCCTGCTGCTGGCGATCGGGATCCTGGCGACGCTGGGCCAGACCGCGATGACGCGCGCGTACAAGCGCGGCAACACGCTGCTGACCGCCAACCTGCAATACGCCGGCATCGTCTTTTCCAGCGTGTGGGGCATGATGATCTGGTCTGACCGCCTGAACTGGCTGTCGTGGCTGGGCATGGGGCTGATCATCGCCAGCGGCATCGCCACCACGCTGATGCGCGCGCGCCAGGGCACCGACGCCAAGCCTACGCCCGCCACGCCGGTCAAGTCGCCGGAGGCGGAAGTGCACCCCGAGGTGTAGCATTCGGTAAGCCCGACCGCTCCGGATTTCTATTTCCGCTCGCTACAGGATTCCCATGCAGAAACCGCTGATTTCCGTCACCGCACTGCAGTCTCTGCTGGCCGGCCCCGGCCGCTGCGTCGTGATCGACTGCAGCTTCGACCTGGCCGACCCGGCCGCCGGGCGCGAAGCCTACCGCACCGGCCACCTGCCCGGCGCCTTCTACCTGCACCTGGACAACGAGCTGTCCGGCCCCAAGACCGGCCGCAACGGCCGCCATCCGCTGCCGGACGCCGACGACCTGGTCGCGCGCCTGCAGGCGCTCGGCATCGACGACGACACCCCGGTGGTCGCCTACGACGCCCAGGGCGGCATGTTCGCCGCGCGGCTGTGGTGGCTGCTGCGCTGGATCGGCCACGATGCCGTGGCCGTGCTCGATGGAGGCAAGAATGCCTGGGTCAAGGCCGGCCTGCCGCTGGAGCACGATGCCGCGGCAGAGCCCGAGTTTCCGGGCAACATCCGCCGCGGCAAGTCGCTGGTGCCGACCGTCGATGCCGACACACTCGTGGACAATCTCGACAAGGGGAGCCTGCTGGTAGTCGATGCGCGCGCGCCCGACCGCTTCCGCGGCGAGAACGAGACCCTGGACCCGGTCGGCGGCCATATCCCCGGCGCGGTCAACCGCTTCTTCAAGGACAACCTGGACGCCGAAGGCCGCTTCAAGCCGGCCGCGACGCTGCGCGCGGAACTCGGCGCGGTGCTGGGCACGCATGCCGCCACGCAGGCGGTGATGCAGTGCGGCTCGGGCGTGACGGCGTGCCACAACCTGCTGGCGCTGGAAGCCGCCGGCCTGCGCGGCGCGGCGCTGTATCCGGGATCGTGGAGCGAATGGTGCGCCGACCCGGCACGCCCTGTTGCTACCGGGGCCACCGGACCGGCCTGAGCCGGCTAGCGTGACGACGCGACGGGCGCGGCGTGGCTGTGCCCGTCGTGGCTGTGCCGCTCGTGCACGCCGTTGGTGATGAAGACGATGGCCGAGATCCCGGCCGCCACCAGCACTACCTGGATCGCCGATTCGCGCCAGCGCGGCTTGCGCTGCATCTGCGGCATCAGGTCGCTGACGGCGATATAGACGAAGCTGCTGGCCGCGATCACCAGCACGTACGGAATCCACCCGCTCAGCTGGTCGAGCAGGAAATACCCCACCACCCCGCCGGCAATTGCCGCCAGGCTCGACAGCAGGTTGAAGGCAAAGGCGCGCGCCTTGGAGAAGCCGGCGTTGAGCAGCACGATAAAGTCGCCCACCTCCTGCGGGATCTCGTGCGCCGCGATCGCCAGCGCCGTGACCACGCCGATATGCGGATCGGCCAGGAACGCCGCCGCGATCACGATGCCGTCGGCAAAGTTGTGGAAGGTGTCGCCGACCAGGATGGTCAGGCCGCTGCGGCCCGCTTCCTCGCGGTCATGGCCGTGGTGGTGGTGGTGCCCGTCGCCCTCGTGATGGTGCGAATGGCGCAGCAGCGACAGCTTTTCCAGCAGGAAGAAGCCCAGCAGCCCTGCCAGCAAGGTGCCGAACAGCGCGCGCGGATCGGCGCCGGACTCGAACGCCTCGGGCAGCGAATGCAGCAGCGCGGTGGCCAGCAGCACGCCCACAGAGAAGCTCACCATGCGCTCGACCACGCGGGACGCCACCGTCAGCGACAGCAGCGCCGCACCGAAGATGCTGCCCACGCCCGAGATCGTGGCGGCGAGCAGGATATACAAAAGCGTCGAATGGATGATGGGCTCCCGGGGTGGCGGTGCCGGGCGGCTCCGCCGTTCCGCCCGCATCGCGCCGGGCGGCAAACGCAACAATGTTGCAATAACTCAAAGGCCGCATTGTACGTATCCGCCGGGACTTTGCAATCCTGCCGTCGCACGGCAGGCACCGCGCAGGCCGGGCCGGGTCAGGCGACGCCGTGCTGCCGCAACCAGTCCAGGCACTTCTGCCAGCCGTCCCTGGCATCGGCCTCGCGGTAGCTGGGCCGGTAGTCCGCATGGAAGGCGTGGCCGGACTCGGGATAGACGATAAAGCGCGAGCGCTTGGCATCCGGATCGGACGACGACGCCAGCGCGGCCTTCATCCGCTCCACCTGCTCCAGCGGGATGCCGGTGTCCTTGCCGCCATACAGGCCTAGCACCGGCGCATGGAGCTGGCCGACCAGGTCAATCGGATTCTTCGGCTTCAGCGGCGTCGGCTCGGGCGCCAGCTGACCGTACCAGGCCACGCCGGCCTTCAAGCGCTGGCTGTGCGCGGCGTAGAGCCACGTTATGCGGCCGCCCCAGCAGAAACCGGTGATGGCCAGGCGCGAGACATCGCCGCCGTTGGCGCCGGCCCACGCCACGGCGGCGTCCAGGTCGCCCATCACCTGCGCGTCGGGCACCTTGGCGATGACTTCACGCTGCAACTCCTGGATCGTGCCGAAGCTCTCCGGATCGCCCTGGCGCGCGAACAGTTCCGGCGCGATTGCCAGGTAGCCCAGCTTGGCAAAGCGCCGGCACACGTCGGCGATATATTCGTGCACGCCGAAGATCTCGCTGACCACCAGCACCACCGGCAGATTCTTCTTGCCTTGCGGCTGGGCGCGGTAGACCGGCATGCTGAAACCGCCCGACGGGATCGTGACCTCGCCCGCGTTGAGGCCGGCAAAATCGGTCTTGATCGCCTGCTGTGCCATCACCGGCAGCGCGGCGGCCGCAAAGGCGGAGCCCAGCGCGGTCTTGACAAAGCCGCGGCGGTCGAAGGCCTGGCCGGGGACCAGGCTGTCCACTTCTGGTTTGAGCATGCTTGTCTCCAGGATCGTTGGTGGCTGGGCCGCGACGTGGCGCCCGCGCCCGATTTTAAGCAGACATGGAGAAAACATGGCGGCGCAGGCGCGCCAGCGCCCCCACCCGCAAGCGGGGGGCCGGGCCGGCCTAGCGTCAGTGCAGCTTGACGCGTGGACTGGTCTTGCTGCGCAGCCAGTGCGAGACGGTGTCCAGCGCCATCCCCACCGCGCCGTGCAGCGCCATCACGTGCATCCGGTACAGCGAGGTGTACATGAAGCGCGCCATCAGCCCCTCGATAAACATCGAGCCGCCGATCAGCCCGCCCATCAGGCTGCCCACCGCGCTGAAATGCCCCAGCGACACCAGCGAGCCGAAGTCCTTGAAGGCAAACTTCGGCAGCGGCCGTCCCGCCAGCCGCGCGCACAGCGCTTCGTAAAGGAAGGTGGCCTGCTGGTGCGCGGCCTGCGCGCGCGGCGGCACCGAGGTCTGCTTCTCCGGCCACGGGCAGCTGGCGCAATCGCCGAAGGCAAAGATGTCCGGGTCGCCCTCGCTCTGCAGCGTCGGGCCAACCACGATTTGGCCCTGGCGGCTGACCGGCAGGCCCAGGCCGGCCAGAACCACGGGCGCGGTGATGCCGGCGGCCCACACCGTCAGGTCGGCATCGATGGCCTTGCCGCTGGCGGTCAGCACGGCCTGCGGCGTGACTTCGGTCACGCGCTCGCTGGTGAAGACGTCGACATCCAGTTTCCTGAGCAGCTTGGCGGTCTCGGCCGAGACCCGCTCGGACAGCGCCGGCAGGATGCGCGGACCCGCCTCGATCACGTGGATGCGCACGTCGCGGCGCGGATCGAGCCGGTGCAGGCCATAGGCGCTGAGCACGTGCGCGGTATTGCGCAGCTCCGCCGACAGCTCGACGCCGGTGGCGCCGGCGCCGATGATGGCCACGTCGACGCGCGGCCGCCCGTCCCCGTCGACGCGGCCGCGCCCGTTCTGGGCGCGCACGCAGGCCGCGATCAGCCGCTTGCGGAAGCGCTCGGCCTGGGCCACGGTGTCGAGCGCGATGGCATGCTCGGCGGCGCCCGGCACGCCGAAGAAGTGCGTGACGCAGCCGATCGCCAGCACCAGCGTGTCATACGTCAGTTCCCGCGCGGGCAGCAGCTCGGCGCCGTCCTGGTCGACGCAGGCCGATACCGAGATGGTCTTGCGGGCGCGGTCGATGCCGGTCAGCTCGCCCTGCTGGAACTCGAAATGATGCCAGCGCGCCTGCGCGGCATATTCCAGCTGGTGGGTGTTGGGATCCATGCTGCCGGCGGCGACTTCATGCAGCAGCGGTTTCCAGATATGCGTGGGCAGGCGGTCCACCAGCACCACTTGCGCCGCCCCCTTGCGGCCGAGCTTGTCGCCCAGCTTCGTTACCAGCTCCAGCCCCCCTGCTCCGCCGCCGACGACGACGATGCGGTGCGTCCTTGTTTCTGTCATGGTCTACCTGCTGCGTTTTTATAAATTCTTTGCCTGGTGCACTCGCCGAGGCGTTTGCCACAGTCTGCTGCATTGCAGCATGGCTGGCAAGCAGGGCACGCCGACTCAGCAGTCGCTTCATTCGATACCACCACGCAGGGGCAGCGAGCCGGCCGGACGCCGGCTCGCAGGGAAGGGCCTCAGTGCGCTTCTTCCCAGTTGGCGCCGCTGCCGACTTCGGCCACCAGCGGCACGCGCAACGCGGCCACCGCGCACATCAGCTCGGGCAGGCGCGCCTTGACCAGTTCCAGCTCGTGCTCGGGCACTTCCAGCACCAGTTCATCGTGCACCTGCATGATCTGGCGCGTCTGCAACCCGTCGCGCTCCAGCCAGTCCTGCACCGCGATCATCGACAGCTTGATCAGGTCGGCCGCGGTGCCCTGCATCGGCGCATTGATGGCGGCACGCTCGGCGGCCTGGCGGCGCGGGCCGCTGCCGCCGTTGATATCGGGCAGCCACAGGCGCCGGCCGAACACAGTCTCGACATAGCCCTGTTCGCGCGCGGTCTGGCGCGTCTCTTCCATGTAGTGGGCCACGCCCGGATAGCGCATGAAGTAGCGGTCGATGTAGTGCCTGGCGGCCTCGCGCTCGATGCCCAGGTTGCTGGCCAGCCCGAACGCGCTCATGCCGTAGATCAGGCCGAAGTTGATCACCTTGGCGTAGCGCCGCTGCTCGCTGCTGACGGCGTCGCGCTCGACGCCGAAGATCTCGGCGGCGGTGGCGCGGTGGATGTCCTCGCCGTTGGCAAAGGCGCGCAGCAGGTTCTCGTCGCCCGAGATATGGG
>JABFVP010000518.1 GCA_013362725.1 Cupriavidus sp. | reverse complement strand
GCCGCCACCGTCGACCAGCTCGATATCGATGCCTGGCGCGCGGCCTTCGCCGGTGGCGCTGGCAGCACTGCGGGTGCGAGTGCCGACGAGTCGCCCTCGCCGTTCCTGCCCAGCCGCATCGCGCTGCGCGCGCGCACGCTGCACGGCATGGGGCGCACGCTGGACGAAGTCTCGCTCGACGCCAGCCGCGAGGCCGACGGCTGGAACGCCAGGGTCGACTCGCGCCAGGTTGCCGGCGCGGTGCAATGGCGCCCCGGCGCGACGGCTGCCGCCGCTTCGCTGCGCTTGCGCCTGGCGCGCCTGAACGTGCCCGATGCCAACGACGAGCACAACGTGGTCGATGCGCTGGCGAGCAGCATCGACACCTTGCCCGCGATCGACCTGGTCGCCGACCAGTTCATGCTGCGCGGCCATGACTTCGGCAAGCTCGAGGTCAAGGCGCATACGGAAACCGGCGCCGGCGGCGCCGATCCGGTCTGGACCCTGGACAAGCTGCAGATCGAACAGCCCGGCGCGACCCTCAGCGGCAACGGCAGCTGGCGCGTGCCGCGTCGCCTGCGCGCCGACGCCAGCGCCGAGCGCCGCACGCTGCTGTCGTTCGCCATCGACGTGCGCGATGCCGGCGCGACGCTGGAGCGGCTGGGGCTGCCGCATACGCTCAGCGACGGCAAGGGCAAGCTCGAGGGCCGCGTGGCGTGGCGCGGCTCGCCGCTGTCGATCGACTACCCGACGCTGACCGGCAAGCTGTCGCTGGACTTGGAGAACGGCCAGATCCTCAGCGTCGAGCCGGGCGCGGCGCGCCTGCTGGGCGTGCTCAGCCTGCAGGGCCTGCTGCGCTTTGCCACGCTGGACTTCCGCACGCTCTCGGGGCGCGGGCTGCTGTTCGACCGCATCACCGGCAGCGGCACCATCGAGAACGGCGTCGGCACGATCCAGGAGTTCCAGCTGCGCAGCCCGCAGATCATCGCCGGCATGAGCGGCACCGCCAACCTGCTGCGCGAGACCCAGGACCTGCGCGTCGACGTGGTGCCACGCATCAATGCCACCACCACGTCGATCGCGGCGGCCTTTATCAACCCGGCGCTGGGCATCGGCACGCTCGCCGCGCAGCTGCTGTTCGCCGACGAGTTCTCCAAGATGTTCACCCAGCACTACCGGATCACGGGCAGCTGGGCCAACCCACAGGTCGGCAAAGTGGAGGACAATAAGGCGAGCCCGACCTTCCAGAACCGCGCGGACCCGGCCTTCCCGCGCTAGAAGAAGATGCCGCCCCCATGAGCCCAGCCAATCCAGCCAGCCCTGCCCCGTTCCGCGTTGCCGCGGTCCAGACCGTGACCGGCACCTCGCTCGACGCCAACCTGGCGCGCGCCGAGGCGCGCATCGCCGAGGCCGCCGCCGGCGGTGCCGAACTGGTGCTGCTGCCCGAGTACTTCTGCATCATGGGCCGCGCCGAATCCGACAAGGTGGCCGTGCGCGAGCACGACGGCGACGGCCCGGTGCAGCAGTTCCTGGCCGACGCGGCGCGCCGCCATGGCATCTGGCTGGTCGGCGGCACGCTGCCGATGTGGTGCGACGACCCGCAGCGCGTGTACAACACCTCGCTCGCCTTCAACCCGCGCGGCGAACGCATCGCGCGCTACGACAAGATCCACCTGTTCGGCTTCACCCGCGGCACCGAAAGCTATGACGAGTCGCGCACCATCCTGGCCGGGCGCACGCCGGTCAGCTTCGACGCGCCGTGCGGCCGGGTGGCGATGTCGGTGTGCTACGACCTGCGCTTTCCGGAGCTGTACCGCGGCCTGGCCGCCGACGGCGGCACCAGCCTGATCCTGATGCCGGCCGCCTTCACCTACACCACCGGGCAGGCCCACTGGGAAATCCTGCTGCGCGCCCGCGCCATCGAGAACCAGTGCTATGTGCTGGCGGCGGCGCAGGGCGGCAAGCACGAGAACGGCCGGCGCACTTGGGGCCATTCGATGCTGGTCGATCCGTGGGGCGAAGTGCTGGCGATGCTGCCCGAGGGCGAAGGCGTGGTCGGCGGCGTGATCGACCCGGCGCGGCTGGAGGAAGTCCGGCAGAACCTGCCGGCATTGCAGCACCGGGTGCTGTAGCATGTACGCAAGCGCGGGGGCCGATGGCGCCCTCGCCCACAGGATTGTCTGCCGCGCCGGCCAGCCCGCGCGGCCCAAGGAAAAAAAGGACCTCTCATGAACGCCGGCGATCTCGGAATCCGCAACCTGGCCACCGCGCAGCAATTGCTGCTGGCGCCATACGGCCTGGACGAAGCCAGGCTCCAGCGCGTGCTGGCCGATATCTTCACGCACAAGGTCGACTACGCCGACCTGTACTTCCAGTACACCCGCAACGAGGCCTGGAGCCTGGAAGAAGGCATCGTCAAGTCGGGCAGCTTCAGCATCGACCAGGGCGTGGGCGTGCGCGCGGTCTCGGGCGACCGCACCGCCTTCGCGTATTCGGATGAAATCAGCCTGCCCGCGCTGTCGCAGGCGGCAGCCGCCACGCGCACCATCGGCAAGGCCGGCAGCGGCCGCGTCAAGGTCGCCGGCGAGCTGGCCACGCATGCGGGACGCAACCTGTACACGCCCAACGACCCGCTCGACTCGATGAGCGCTGCGGAAAAGGTCGCGTTGCTGGAGCGCATCGAACGCATGGCGCGCGCCAAGGACCCGCGCGTGGTGCAGGTGATGGCGGGCCTGGCCGGCGAATACGACGTGGTGCTGGTGGCGCGCAGCGACGGCGTCATCGCCGCCGACGTGCGCCCGCTGGTGCGCGTCTCGGTCACGGTGATCGCCGAACAGGGCGGGCGCCGCGAGATCGGCTCGTCCGGCGGCGGCGGCCGCTATGCCTACGGCTATTTCACCGACGACCTGCTGCAGCAGTACGTGGACGAGGCGGTGTCGTCGGCGCTGGTCAACCTGGATGCGCGCCCGGCCCCGGCCGGCGCCATGACCGTGGTGCTGGGCCCGGGCTGGCCGGGCGTGCTGCTGCACGAGGCGGTCGGCCACGGGCTCGAAGGCGACTTCAACCGCAAGGGCTCGTCGGCGTTCGCCGGCCGCATGGGCGAACGCGTCGCGGCCAAGGGCGTGACCGTGGTCGACGACGGCACGCTGGCCAACCGCCGCGGCTCGCTCAACCTGGACGATGAAGGCAACCCGACCCAGTGCACCACGCTGATCGAGGACGGCATCCTGCGCGGCTATATCCAGGACACGCTCAACGCGCGCCTGATGAAGATGCCGGTCACCGGCAACGCGCGCCGCGAAAGCTACGCGGCACTGCCGATGCCGCGCATGACCAACACCTACATGCTCAATGGCGACAAGGATCCGCAGGAAATCATCGCCAGCGTCAAGCGCGGCCTGTATGCGGTCAACTTCGGCGGCGGCCAGGTCGACATCACTAACGGCAAGTTCGTGTTCTCGGCCAGCGAGGCCTACATGATCGAGGACGGCAAGATCACCTACCCGGTCAAGGGCGCGACCCTGGTCGGCAACGGCCCGGAATCGCTCAAGGACGTGACCATGATCGGCAACGACATGCGGCTGGATTCGGGCGTGGGCGTGTGCGGCAAGGAAGGCCAGAGCGTGCCGGTGGGCGTGGGCCAGCCGACGCTGCGCATCGAGAATATGACGGTGGGCGGGACGGCCTGAGGCCGCGGCTTTGCTCCCCTCTCGCGCTTGCGCGAGAGGGAGTAGCCCATCGGCGAGCAACGCGGCACCACTTTATGCCATGGCTGCGGCGACACTTGCCAACCCCGGCAAAAGGCGCTATAAAGATGCTTCGTCGCGCGGCCAGCAGCCAATGCGCAACAAAAATTACCGAAGCGCCGCGCAATTTCCTGCCTTTCTGCCACGCAGTGCAGCATGAATCCGGCGCCCGTGAAGAAAATCGTTTCAAGCTGACCCAAGCCAACGCCTTTTCCCGCCATGTCCGCTAAGTTTTACTTTTACTTTTTTGGCGATCTCACACCGCTGGCGGATAGGGAGGGATGGCTGTAAGCAGCGCCCCGAATACAAAAAAGACCGCCAGCGACCCTGGCGGTTTTTTTATACCCTTTGTTTTCCCACACCCTCACGACCTCACAAGAATCCTGGAGCCATCATGCTGAAGAACACCGACGACCTGCGCATCCGCGAACTCAAGGAGCTGCTGCCGCCCGCGCACCTGATCCGCGAGTTCGGCTGCTCCGAACAGGCTTCGGACGTGATCTACGGCGCGCGCCAGGCCATGCACCGCATCCTGCACGGCATGGATGACCGCCTGATCGTCATCATCGGCCCGTGCTCGATCCACGATACCCGCGCCGCGCTCGAATACGCCGAGCTGCTCAAGGTGCAGCGCGAGCGCTTCGCCGGCGAGCTGGAGGTGGTGATGCGGGTGTATTTCGAAAAGCCGCGCACCACGGTGGGCTGGAAGGGTCTGATCAACGACCCGCACATGGACGGCAGCTTCAAGATCAACGACGGCCTGCGCACCGCGCGCGAGCTGCTGCTGACCATCAGCGAAATGGGCGTGCCCACCGGCACCGAGTACCTCGACATGATCAGCCCGCAGTACATCGCCGACCTGGTCAGCTGGGGCGCAATCGGCGCGCGCACCACCGAGTCGCAGGTGCACCGCGAGCTGGCATCGGGACTGTCGTGCCCGGTTGGCTTCAAGAACGGCACCGACGGCAACGTCAAGATCGCGGTCGACGCGATCAAGGCCGCGTCGCAGCCGCACCATTTCCTGTCGGTGACCAAGGGTGGGCACTCGGCGATCGTGTCGACCTCGGGCAACGAGGACTGCCACGTGATCCTGCGCGGCGGCAAGGCGCCCAACTACGACGCCGCCAGCGTGCAGGAAGCGTGCGATGCCATCGCCAAGGCCGGCCTGGCGTCGCGCCTGATGATCGACGCCTCGCATGCCAACAGCAGCAAGAAGCACGAGAACCAGATCCCGGTGTGCGCCGAGATCGGCCGCCAGATTGCCGCCGGCGACCAGCGCATCATCGGCGTGATGGTCGAATCGCACCTGGTGGCCGGGCGCCAGGACCACGTCCAGGGCCAGCCGGTCGAAGAACTGACCTATGGCCAGTCCGTCACCGATGCCTGCATCGGCTGGGACGACTCGGTCAAGGTGCTCGAAGGCCTGGCCGAATCGGTGCGCCAGCGCCGGCTGGTGTCGGGCAGCGGCAACTGAAGCGGCGACTGAAGTACCGACGGCGGGCACTCAGCCCGCCGTGCTACATCCGGCTGTCGTGCATGGCGCCGCCGCTGAGGTCGGCCAGTTCCGGCGTCACCTCGGCGTAGCGCAGCAGTTTCCCGCCATGCTGGGCGGCAAAGGCCGTGGCGTCGCGCTCCGCCCTGAAGCTGGCCAGCGTCGGCCCCATCGATCCGTGGCGCCGGCTGCCGGCCACGTAGATGCCGGTGGTGGCGTCGAACCAGTGGCCGCGCGGCCGCTCCCAGTCGGCGCGCGCCATATCCTGCACGAAGGCCGCGCGCACCGGGCGCACCTGCTCCGGCCGCAGCAGCGCGTGGAACATCTCCACCGTATCGCAGAACCAGTGCGGACGCGCCTCGCCCGCATAGAAGACCTGTGCCTTGGGCCCGGCGTAATCGGCCAGCAGCATGCCGTCCAGCGCGCAGGCAGTGGCGGCGTCGATCTCTTGCGGCTGGGCCGCGGGCTCCGGCTTGCGGCCGCAGCCGGCGAGCAGCACGGCGCTGCCGGCAAGGGTCAGCAACAGGTGGCGGCGAGGCCATGAGAACGGGGGAAACAGCGAGGTACACATCAGCGGAAACTCCTGGCGGCAAGGCCCAGCGGCACGGCGATCCATGCCAGCAGCGCCGCGCCGGCCGGCCACGGGCTGGCCAGCGCGGGCGGCACGATGCTGGCAACGCCCCCGGCGCTGCGCAGCTGGTCCAGTGAAAAGGCATTGACGATGCGAAACAGGTCGGCGGGGTTGAGCAGCAGCAGCCACGCGATCCAGTCGATGGCGGCGTGCTGCGTGTCCGCGCCGCTGCCAGCGACCAGCATGCCGAGCAGCAGCAGGTCGAACACCAGCACGAAGAAGAACCACAGTCCGATCGCCAGCCCCGACGCCTGCGCGCGGTCGCGGCTCAGCACCGACAGCCACAGCGCCAGGCTCAGGAACGCCAGCCCCAGCAGCACCGCGCTGGCGACGAAGCCGAGGGTGTGATACAGCCCGGCCCAGCCAAACTGGCGCGCCAGCAGCAGCGCCATCAGCGCAAAGCCGCCGGCGGTGGCCAGCACCAGCGCGGCGGCCAGGCCGAGGTACTTGCCCAGCAGCAGCTCGCCGCGCGTCAGCGGCAGCGACAGCAGCAGGTCCAGCGAGCCGCGCTCGCGCTCGCCTACCACGGCGTCGAAGCCCAGCAGCAGCGCGATCATCGGCACCAGGTAGATCACCAGGCTGGCCAGGCTAGTGATGACGAACTCCAGCGAGCGCGGGCCCAGCACGCCCTGCTCGGCGCCGCCGAAGTAGCCGATCGCCAGCGACAGCGCCGTGAACACCGCGGCTACCGCCAGCACCCAGCGGTTGCGCATGCGGTCGCGGAATTCCCTGCCGGCCAGCGCCGCCACCTGCCGCGCGTCGAACCAGTCGCCCATGCTCATGCCCTCATCCCCTCATGCCGAGAAACAGGTCCTCGAGCGACGGCTCGTGGATCTGCAGG
>JABFVP010000172.1 GCA_013362725.1 Cupriavidus sp. | reverse complement strand
GCCGGCGGCACGCCGCGGGCCGGCGGACACGCCGTCCGCCCCCGCCCGGTGCCGTTCGCACCCCGTGCCGGCCGTTCGTCGCAAGAGACTTTCTTCTCCCCGCGCCGCGGGGTACATTCCCTGCACGTGCCCGCGCTGGCATCCCGGCCAGCGCCGCACGTGCACCGCAGCGCAACAAAGTTTGCGCACGGCCGCCGGTCGGCACGGACCGGGCAAGGGAGAGAGAGACGATCATGCGCGACGACGAACCGCTGCTGCGCTGGCAGTGGCGCGGCTATGCCCGCAACCACCAGCATCCCCGCAACCTGCTGCTGCATATCGTGGCCGTGCCGATGTTCATGGCCGGCACCGTGCTGGGCCTCTATGGCCTGCTGCGGCTGAACCTGCCGGCGATCGCGCTGGGGCTGGTGTGCATGGGCATGTCGATGGCGCTGCAGGGGCGGGGCCACCGGCTCGAGGCCCATGCGCCGGAGCCGTTTGCCGGGCCGGCCGATATCGCGGGTCGTATCCTGGCCGAGCAGTGGATCACTTTTCCGCGCTATGTGCTGTCCGGCCAATGGTGGCGGGCGCTGACGGGCCGCAGCGCGACGCCTGCATCCGCCCCGGCTTCCGTGCGGTCTGGCGATGTGACCGGCCAGGGTGGCTGACGCCCCTCGATGTCGAGGTCACATCACCCGCTGTATTGCGCGTGGCGAAAGCCGCGCTAACATGAACGCCATGGACCGCTGCTTCACACACGCCTGAACCGCCATCCCGTCCCGCCTGAATATCCTGGGGCGCGACCTGCTGTTCGTGCTGTGCATGAACTCGGTGATCGCCATCAGCCTGAACTACGGCTTCCAGACCGGCGGCACGCTGTGGCACAACTTCGTCTACAGCCAGCTGATCGGCCTGTCGATCTGGGCGCTGATCGACATCCCGCGCGTGGTGATCTGGTGGAACGACCGTCCGCGCCGCTGGCCTTTCCTGCTGCTCGCCGCCGCCGCCGTGCCCGCCGGCGTGGTGTTCGGCAGCTGGGCTACGCGCGTGGTGCTGGACCTGCCGCCCAAGTCGGCCGACGAAGCCGGCGGCATGCTGCGCATGTGCCTGGTGGTGGGCATGCTGGCGGCCGCGTCGATGATCTATTTCTACTGGTCGCGCGAGAAGCTGGCGTCGCTGGAGCGGCAGGCGGCGCTGGACGCGCTGCAGCGCGAGGAAGCCGAAAAGCAGCTGGTGCGCGCGCAGCTGATGGCGCTGCAGGCGCAGATCGAGCCGCACTTCCTGTTCAACTCGCTGGCCAACCTCGACGGCCTGATCGCCACCGATCCGCCGGCGGCGCGGCAGCTGCTGCAGCGGCTGATCGGCTTCCTGCGCATGTCGCTGGCGCATACCCGCGCCGAGCAATGCACGCTGCGGCAGGAGTTCGAGCTGCTGCGCAGCTACCTCGAGATCCAGGCGATGCGCTTCGGCCAGCGGCTCTCGTATGACATCGACCTGCCGCGCGAACTGGCGAAGGTCGAGATCCCGCCGATGCTGATCCAGCCGCTGGTGGAAAACGCGGTCACGCACGGCATCGAGCCCTGCATGATCGGTGGCCACATCCGGCTGTCGGCGCGCGCCGCCGGTGACAACGCGGTGCAGGTGCTGATCGCCGATACCGGAGTCGGCTTCGGCCATGCCTCGGGCAAGGGCTCGGGGCTGGGCATCACCCATGTGCGCGAGCGGCTGGCGCGTATCTTCGGCGCGGCGGCGAGCAAGCAGATGGAAGAGAATACGCCGCGCGGCGTGGTGGTGCGGCTGACCTTGCCGCTGGAGCGCCCGGCCGAGGCACCCACCCTGACCCAAACCGTCACCGCGATGCCGGAGGGCATGCCGGTATCCGCGCCGGCCATGCCACGGCTCTGACGCGCACTCGCGCTCGGCTCACCTGAAAAGAACAAGCGCTGCAGTTTTCGCCCGTGCCCGCGGGCTGCAGCGCCACGAAGCTGCCAACGCCAACGCCCCCACGCCCCCTCAAGCCCCCATGACCCCGACCCTGCTGATTGCCGACGACGAAGCGCTGCTCGCCCGCGTGCTCGAATCCGAACTGGCGGCCCTGTGGCCCGAGGCGCGGGTCGTGTCCGTGGTCCACGACGGCGTGGCCGCGCTGGCGGCGGCGCGCGAACACCAGCCGCGCGTCGCTTTCCTCGATATCCGCATGCCGGGCATGAGCGGCATGGACGTGGCGCGCGAGCTGATCGAATTCGATACCCCGCCGCTGGTGGTGTTCGTCACCGCCTACGACCAGTTTGCGCTGGAGGCCTTCGAGCGCGCCGCGGTCGACTACGTGCTCAAGCCGGTGCAGCGCGAACGGCTGGAAGCGACCGTGCAGCGCCTGAAGGACCGGCTGTCCGATGCCGCGCAAGCGGAAGACGGCGACGATGAAGCCGCGGTAGCCGACACTGACCGGCTCGGCCAGCTGCTGGCGCGGCTGGAATCGCTGGAGCATGCCACGCCGGGCGCGGCCGGCGCGCCGCAGCGCCAGTACCTGCGCTTTATCAAGGCACTGGTGGGGCAGGAGGTGCGCATCATCCCGGTCGACGAAGTGATCTACCTCGAAGCCACCGACAAGTACGTCAACGTAGTGTCGGGCGCGGGCGAGGCGCTGATCCGCACCAGTCTGCGCGAGCTGACCCAGCAGCTCGATCCCGAGCGCTTCTGGCAGGTGCACCGCGGCACCGTGGTCAACATCAGCTGCGTCGCCAGCGCGGTCAACCAGTCGCTGGGCCGGTTGTCGCTGCGGCTGCGCGACCGCCCGGAGCTGCTGCCGGTGGCGCGCCAGTACGCGCACCTGTTCAAGCAGATGTAAGGGCCAGGGCGGCACGCGGAGCGGTCCGGGCGGCGCGGCGTGGCCGCCACCCGCCCGCAGCGGGCAGGGGTTTTCCTCTATGATGCGGGCTTCGGCCCGTATTTTTTGCCGGCCGCCCAGCCCACCGCATCGTCCCTCCGACCGCCCGCGCCATGTCCACCGCCGCCCTCGAGCCCACGTCCAATTCCCTTCGCCACGACGCCCAGGTGATCGGGCTGGTGGGGCTGGCGCATGGGGTCTCGCACTTCTATAACCTGTTGCTGGCGCCGCTGTTCCCGTGGATCAAGGCCGAGTTCGGGCTGAGCTATGCCGAGCTGGGCTTGCTGATGACGGTGTTCTTCGCGGTCTCGGCGGTGGTGCAGACCGCGTCGGGCTTCGTGGTGGATCGCTTCGGCGCGCGGCCGGTGCTGTTCGGCGGACTGGCCTGCCTCGGCGCGGCGGCCCTGCTGCTGTCGGCCAGCGGCGGCTATGCCGGGCTGCTGTTCGGCGCGGCGGTGGCGGGGCTGGGCAATGGCGTGTTCCATCCGGCCGACTTCACGCTGCTGAACAAGCATGTATCGCAGCCGCGGCTGGGCCACGCGTTCTCGGTGCATGGGATCTCCGGCAACCTGGGCTGGGCGGCGGCGCCGCTGTTCCTGGTGGCGATCGCCAACCTCGCCAGCTGGCGCGTGGCGCTGGCTTCGGCCTCGGCAGTGGCGCTGATCGTGCTGGCCGTGCTGGTGGCGCTGCGCCATGTGCTGGACCCGCGCGAAGTGCAGGGTGCCGTGGGCCGGCCCTCTGCCCGGGCCGCGGGGCCGGGCGGCAGCGTGCTGGGCTTCCTGCGCCTGCCGCAGGTGTGGGTGTGCTGGGGCTTTTTCCTGCTGACCACCTTCTCCGCCGCCGGCATCCAGAGCTTTGCGCCGACCGCGCTGACCTACCTCTACGGCATGCCGTTCACGCTGGCCACCGCGTCGTACACCGTCTACATGCTGTGCAGCGCCGGCGGCATGATCGTCGGCGGCTTTGCCGCCAGCCGCACCAGCAACCATGACCGGCTGATCGCAGTGAGCTTCACTGTGTCGGGCCTGATGGCTGTGCTGGTGGGGCTGAACCTGGTGCCGGCGCTGCTGGTGCCGGTGCTGATGGGCGTGATCGGCTTTGGCGCCGGCACCGCCGGGCCGTCGCGCGACCTGCTGGTGCGCGCGGCCGCGCCGGCTGGCGCCACCGGGCGCGTCTACGGCGTGGTCTACTCGGGGCTGGATATCGGCCTGGCCTGCGGCCCGCTGTTCTTCGGCGCGCTGATGGATGCCAGGCTGCCGGCCTGGGTCTTCTTCATGATCGGCGGCTTCCAGCTGCTGTCGATCTTCACCGCGGTGACCGTGGGCAACGGCAACCGTTCGCGCCGCCAGTCCGCGGCCCGGGCGGAGGCCGCCTAGCCCGGCCCGCCGCCATCCGAATCGAGGAACGTTTCCATGCCAATGACGCCGGCCAACGCCACCCAGCCTGAAGATACAGATCACGGCGCGCCGCTGCCGGGCGGCCATATCCTGGTCGATGCGCTGCTGGCGCACGGGGCCGAACTGGCCTTCGGCGTGCCGGGCGAAAGCTACCTGGCGGTGCTCGACGGGTTCCACCGCCGCCGCGACCGGCTGCGCTTTATCGTCTGCCGCCAGGAGGGCGGGGCCGCGGTGATGGCCGAGGCCTACGGCAAGCTGACCGGCCGCCCCGGGCTGGCGTTCTGCACGCGCGGGCCGGGTGCCACCAATGCCAGCATCGGCGTGCATACGGCGTTCCAGGACTCGACCCCGATGATCCTGTTCATCGGCCAGGTCGGCACCGACTTCATGGACCGCGAGGCCTTCCAGGAGATCGACTACCGCCGCATGTTCGGCCAGATGGCCAAGTGGGTGGCGCAGATCGACCGGGTCGAGCGCATCCCCGAATACATCGCGCGCGCCTACCAGACCGCCACCTCGGGCCGGCCCGGCCCGGTGGTGCTGGCGCTGCCCGAGGACATGCTGGCGCAAACCGCCGCGGTGCCGCAGTTGCAGGCCTACCAGCGCGTCATGGCCTGGCCCGGCGAGGGCGAGCTGATGCGGCTGGCCGAGATGCTTGACGCCGCCGAGCGCCCGTTCGTGCTGGCCGGCGGCAGCGGCTGGACCCCGCAGGCCTGCGCCGACTTGCAGGCCTTTGCCGAGCGCTTCGCGCTGCCGGTGGGCTGCGCCTTCCGCGGCCAGGACCTGTTCGACAACCGCCATCCCAACTACGCCGGCGATGTCGGCATCGGCATCAATCCCGCGCTGGCCGAGCGCATCCGCAATGCCGACCTGGTGCTCGCGATCGGCCCGCGGCTGGGTGAGATGACCACCGGCGGCTACGCGCTGATCGCGGCGCCGCGGCCGGCCCAGAAGCTGGTCCATGTGCATGCCGGCGCCGAAGAGCTGGGCAGCGTGTACCAGGCCGACCTGATGATCCAGGCCGCGATGCCGGCCATCGCCGCGCGCCTGGCCGGCCTGCAGGCGCCGGCCGCGCCACGCTGGCAAGCCTGGACCGAGGCCGCGCACGCCGACTACGAACGCTACCTGCAGCCGCCGCCGTTTACGGGGCAGGGCGTCGACATGGCCGAAGTCATCCGCACCTTGGACCAGCTGCTGCCGGACGACGCGGTGGTAACCAATGGTGCCGGCAACTATGCCGGCTGGCTGCACCGCTATTTCCACTACCGCCCGTTCACCAGCGGCGGACGCGGCCAGTTGGCGCCGACCAGCGGCGCGATGGGCTACGGCGTGCCGGCGGCAGTGGGTGCCAAGATCGCCTTTCCGCAGCGTACCGTGGTGGCACTGGCGGGCGACGGCTGCTTCCTGATGAATGGCCAGGAACTTGCCACGTCGATGCAATACGGTGCGCCGGTCATCATCATCGTCGTCAACAACGGCATGTACGGCACCATCCGCATGCACCAGGAACGCGAATACCCGACCCATGTGTCCGGCACCGAACTGCGCAATCCCGATTTTGCCGCGCTGGCGCGCGCCTACGGGGCACGCGGCGTCACGGTGACCACCACCGAGGCCTTTGCGCCGGCATTGCGCGAGGCGCTGGCCGCGCCGGTGTCGACGCTGATCGAAATCCAGGTGGACCCGGACGTGATCACGCCGCGCACCACGCTGAGCGCGATCCGGGCGCAGGCGCTGGCCGGCCGGAAGCCGTGACGCTGCGCGGCCACAGTATTTTTTCTTACCGACTAGGAGACCCGAGATGAAGCCCGTCACCACCGACCTGTGCGACGCGCATGAAGACCGCCTTGCCGACGGCACGCTGCGCGTGATGGCGCCGGTGTTCCGCGCCTTCGGCAAGCAGCCGGCGTTTGCCGGTCCGGCGGCGACGCTCAAGGTGTTCGAAGACAACTCGCTGGTGCGCAGCACGCTGGAGTCGCCGGGCCGCGGGCGGGTGCTGGTGGTCGACGGCGGCGGCTCGCTGCGCAGCGCGCTGGTGGGCGGCAACCTGGGCCTGCTGGCCGAGAAGAACGGCTGGGTCGGCATCGTCGTCAACGGCTGCATCCGCGATACCGCCGAGCTGGACGTGTGCGACATCGGCATCCGCGCGTTGGCCGCGCACCCGCAGAAGAGCCAGAAGCGCAACGTGGGCGAGAGCGAGGTCGCGGTGCAGATGCCGGGCGCGGTGGTGCGCCCGGGCAACTGGATCTATGTCGATGCCGACGGGATCCTGGTCGCCGACGCACCGCTGGAGCGCTGAGCATGCCGCGCGTCTTCGTCTATGGCACGCTGCGCGCCGGCGAGGTCAACGACCTGAACGACGCCGCGCGGCGGCACGGCATTGCCGCGCCCACGCTGCTCGGCACGGGTACGGTGGCCGGCAGGCTCTATGACTTCGGCACTTATCC
>JABFVP010000727.1 GCA_013362725.1 Cupriavidus sp. | reverse complement strand
CGAGGCGGATGCGGGCGATGCGGTCGCCTTCGACCCGCCGCTCGATCCACATGAAGATCTCGGTGTAGACGGTTTGCGGGCACGCGTAGCCGCAGAACAGCCGTCCCGCGATCGCCGTGAACAGGAACAGCGCCAGTGCGGAGATGACCAGCAGTACCGCCAGGTATATGACGTCCTGCGGCCACAGCACCAGCCCGAAGATATAGAACTTGCGCTCGCCAAGGTCAAACAGCACGGCCTGGCGTCCGTTCCACTGGAGCCATGGCGTGCCGTAGTAGATCAGCTGGGTCAGTATCACCAGCCAGACCCGCCAGCTGGAGAAAGCGCCCTTCACCGAGCGCGGATAGATCTTGCGGCGGACCTCGTAAAGGGTTTCTTCCGAGGTCTCGCCCGGCGCAGCGGCCGACCGTTGCAGGTCGGCCGCCCGGGCCACTTCTCCGGTCCCGGGCGCATTCATGGGCGAGTTCTCCAGCGAGCCTCGAGCGCTCGCTCACATGAGTCGTCGATCATTGCCCGGCTCCGCCTCCCGTATTGGACAACCCCCACACATAGGCCGTCAGCATGCGGATGCGTTCCGGCGTCAGGATTTCCTCGTGTGCCGGCATATGGTTGTTGTGGCCCTTCAGGATGGCCTCGACGATGCTGGCTTCCGAGCTGCCATAGAGCCAGACGTTGTCCGACAGGTTGGGCGCACCGAGGGCCTGGTTGCCCTTGCCGCCGGCGCCGTGGCAGGCCACGCAGGTGGTCTTGAACGCGCCTTCGCCGCGCGACACGCGGATCGGATCCGACGACAGCCCGGACAGCGAACGCACATACTGCGCCACGTCGCCCGCCTGCTTGGCATCGATCACCGCGCCAAACGGCGGCATCACGCCATTGCGGCCCTTGGCGATGGTCTGGCTGATGGTCTCGGGCTCGCCGCCGTACAGCCAGTCGTTATCGGTAAGGTTGGGGAAACCCCGGCTGCCGCGTGCGTCCGAGCCATGGCACTGCGCACAGTAGTTCAGGAACAGGCGCTGGCCGATCTCGCGCGCCTGCGGGTCCGCCGCCACCTGTTTGACGTCCATCTTCAGGTACTTGCCGTAGATTTCGTTCTGCATGCGTTCCTGCGCCGCGCGATGCGCGGCCAGTTCGCCCTGCGTGGAAAACTTCAGCACGCCGGCGTACGAGCCCAGGCCCGGATACAGCACGAGGTAAGCCAGGCCAAAAATGCAGGCCAGCAGGAACATCCACATCCACCAGCGCGGCAGCGGATTGTTCAGTTCACGCAGGTCGCCAGCCCAGACATGGCCGGTATCTTCCATGCCTCCAGAGGTCTTGGTGATCTTGCGTTGGGAGAACAGCAGCCATACGCACCAGACGATGCCGATGAGCGCGATGGCGGCAATGTAGTAACTCCAGAAATCGGAAATGAAATCGCTCATGGCTAGGTGTTCCGGCTCGATGTTGTCGTAGTTTCGTCAGGCAGCGCGAACGGCAGCATGGCGGATTCGCGGTTGGCGGCCTGGCGGCCGGCGGACCAGGCCCACCAGCAGATGCCGAGGAAGACGACCATGGACACGACGGTCGCGATGGCGGTGATCATGGCCATGGCTTACTCCTTCGGTGCCGCTGCGGCGGCATCGACGCGCACGTTGCGGCGGTTGGTGCCAAGGCCCTGCAGGTAGGCAACCAGCGCGTCTTCCTCGGTCTTGCCTTTCAGTTCTTCCGGCGCCTTTGCGATGTCGGCGTCGGTGTACGGCACGCCGAGCTTGACCAGCGCGCGCATGCGCGCCTGGATATCGTTGGTGGGTAGTTCGGCTTTCTCCAGCCACGGGTACGACGGCATCACGGATTCCGGGACCACGTCGCGCGGGTTGCGCAGGTGGATGCGCTGCCAGTCGTCGGAGTAGCGTCCGCCCACGCGCGCCAGATCGGGGCCGGTACGCTTGGAACCCCACAGGAACGGATGGTCGTAGACCGCTTCACCGGCTGTAGAGTAATGGCCGTAGCGTTCGGTCTCGGCCTGCAGCGTGCGCACCTGCTGCGAGTGGCAGCCGACGCAGCCTTCGCGGATATAGATATCGCGTCCCATCAGCCGCAGCGGCGAATACGGGGTGATGCCCGGATCCGGCTCGGTGGTGGAGTGCTGGAAGAACAGCGGCACGATCTGGACCAGACCCGCGATGCTGACGACGAGGATCGTGCAGATGATCAGCCAGCCGATGTTCTTCTCCAGCGTTTCGTGGGAAAAGAAGCGTTGTTTGTCGGACATCTTTCTATCCTGGATTGATCAGTGGGCAGAGGCGGCGATGCCGGCCGGAATCGGCGCATCCACGGCGGGCTTGCCGGCAATGGTCTTGGCGATGTTGTAGGCCATCAGCAGCATGCCGGACAGGAAGCACATGCCACCCAGCAGTCGGATCAGATAGAACGGATACTTCGCCTTGACCGCTTCGACGAAGGCGTAGGTCAGCGTGCCGTCAGGCTGCGTGGCGCGCCACATCAGGCCCTCCATCACCCCCGCGATCCACATCGAGGCGATATACAGCACCACGCCGATGGTCGCGATCCAGAAGTGCCATTCGATCAGGCGTACGCTGTACATCTGCTTCTCGCCGAACAGCCGCGGGATCAGGTAGTACAGCGAACCGATCGAGATCATGGCGACCCAGCCCAGCGCGCCGGAGTGCACGTGACCGATGGTCCAGTCGGTGTAGTGCGACAGCGCGTTGACGGTCTTGATTGACATCATCGAGCCTTCGAACGTGGACATGCCGTAGAAAGACAGCGCCACCACCAGGAACTTCAGGATCGGGTCGGTGCGCAGCTTGTGCCAGGCACCCGACAGCGTCATGATGCCGTTGATCATGCCGCCCCACGACGGGGCCAGAAGGATCAGCGAGAACACCATGCCCAGCGACTGCGCCCAGTCGGGCAGCGCGGTGTACTGCAGGTGGTGCGGGCCGGCCCACATGTAGGTGAAGTTCAGCGCCCAGAAGTGGACGATGGACAGGCGATAGGAAAAGATCGGGCGCTCGGCCTGCTTGGGAATGAAGTAGTACATCATGCCCAGGAAGCTGGTGGTCAGGAAGAAGCCGACCGCGTTATGGCCGTACCACCACTGGATCATCGCGTCCTGCACGCCGGCGTAGGCGGAATAGGACTTCCACAGCGACACCGGCATCTCGATATTGTTGACGATGTGCAGCAGCGCGATAGTCAGGATGTAGGCGCCGAAGAACCAGTTTGCGACGTAAATATGCCGGGTCTTGCGCTTGACGATGGTGCCGAAGAACACGATGGCGTAGGACACCCAGACCGCGGTGATCAGCAGGTCGATAGGCCATTCGAGTTCGGCGTATTCCTTCGAGCTGGTGATGCCCAGCGGCAGCGTGATGGCGGCCGCGACGATGACCAGTTGCCAGCCCCAGAACGTGAACGCGGCCAGCGGGCCGCAGAACAGGCGCGCCTGGCAGGTGCGCTGGACCACGTAGTAGGAGGTGGCAAACAGCGCGCTGCCGCCGAAGGCGAAGATCACCGCATTGGTATGCAGCGGACGCAGCCGGCCGAACGACAGCCACGGCGTATTGAAGTTGAGTTCGGGCCAGATCAACTGTGCTGCCAGCAGCACGCCGACGGCCATGCCGACGATCCCCCAGACTACCGTCATGACAGCGAACTGTCTTACGACGCCGTAATTGAAGGTGTCGACGCGTGAAGACGCGGCAGTGACATCCATTCAGACCCCCAATGCTTAGAGAAAATAAAAAACCTACTGACAGTGTGACTTTAGAAAAACCATGCCGTGGGTGCGTTGATCTTTATCAAGCCGCTCCGGGCGCGTCTTGAACCTGCGCGCGCGGCTCCGGTCCGAGGCACGCGCCGCGGGCTCACGGTTTGTCGTTGTCGAGCAGGATCGATTCGGCAGGCCGGTCCAGGTCGTCGTACTGCCCGGCATGAAGGGCCCACCACAGCGCGCCCGCGATGACGACTACAAGCACCAGGCTCATCGGCACCAGCAGGTAAAGCGTTTCCATCGTCAGGCTCCCTTGTGCCGAGGCGTGCCAGCGCGCAGCAGGCGCCACGCATTGGCGACCACCAGCAGCGACGACAACGACATGCCAATGCCCGCCATCCACGCTGTCACCAATCCCGTCGCCGCGAGCGGAATGGCGACCACGTTGTAGAAAAAGGCCCAGCCCAGGTTCTGGCGCACTACCCGGCGCGTCTGGCGCGACACGGCCAGCGCCGTTGCGATCTCGGCCACGCCGCCGTGCGTCAGCACCGCGTCGGCGCCGGCCTGGGCCAGCGGCGCGCCACTGCCGATGGCAATCGAGACCTGGGCCTGCGCCAGCACCGGCGCGTCATTGATGCCGTCGCCGACCGCCAGCACCACGGCCCCGTCCTGCTGCAGCCGCGCCACGTAGTCGCGCTTGCCTTCGGGCGTGACCTCGCCGGCCATGCGCTCGATGCCGAAGCGCGCGGCCCACCAGTGCACCGCCGCCATGTTGTCGCCCGATACCAGGTGGCAACGCACCCCCAGTTCATGCAGGCGCGCGAGCAGCATCGGCGTTTCCTTGCGTTCGACGTCAGCGAGGACAAAGCGCGCCAGCGGGCCGGTCTCGGCGCCAAGCCACACCACCGTGGCACCGGGATGCACCAGGCTGTCGGCAGCAGCCGGCGCAGGTTGGGCAGCGCCGCCCAGCGCAAAGACAAAATCGGCGCGACCGAGGCGCAGGCGGCGGCCCGCCACTTCCGCCTCGAGGCCGTGCCCGGGGACGTTGCGCATGTCGCCGACCTGCAGCGGCTGGCCGGCCGGAGCCGGCGCCGCCGCCACCAGCGCGCGCGCGATCGGATGCTCGCCGCCCCGCTCCATCGCTGCGGCCAGCGCCAGGCATCGGGCGGAATCGGCTTCGCCCAGCGGCTCTACCGCCGCCACGGCAAAGCGGCCCTCGGTCAGCGTGCCGGTCTTGTCGAGTACCACGTCGGTGACGCGGGCCAGCGTTTCCAGGGCATGGCCGCGCGCCAGCAGCACCCCGCGCCGCGACAGCGCCGCGCCGGCCGCGGCCAGTGCCGCGGGCGTGGCCAGCGATAACGCGCACGGACAGCTGACCACCAGCACCGCGATCGTCACCAGCAAGGCCCGCGACGGATCGATCCAGAGGCCCCAGACCACGCCCGTCAGTGCCGCCAGCGCCAGCAGCGTCGCCACGAACCAGCCCGCCACGCGGTCGGCGAGTGTCGCCAGACGCGGCTTCTCGGCCAGCGCGCGGTCCAGCACCGCGACGATCTCGGCCAGGCGGGTGCCGGCGCCGACGCGGGTCACGCGCAGTTCCAGCGGGCTCGCGGTATTGAAGCTGCCGGCCAGCACGGTGTCGCCGACGCAGCGGCGCACCGGGCGGCTTTCGCCGGTCAGCATGGATTCATCGAGTTCGCTGGTGCCCGAAGTCACTGCGCCATCCGCCGGGACGACCTCGCCCGCCTTGACGCGGATCAGGTCGCCCGCGCGCAGGCGCGCGACCGGGATACGCTCGCCCGCCGCGCCGGCCGCGCCCAGCCGCTCGCACGTGGCGGGCAACTGGCGCGCCAGCATTTCGGCACCGCTGCGCGAAGCCTGGCGCACGCGCAGTTCCAGGTAGCGCGCAAGCAGCAGGAAGGCGACGAACATCGTCACCGAATCGAAATAGACCTCGCCAATGCCGCGCACCGTGGCCAGCGCACTGGCTGCAAAGCCCGCCGCGACGCCGATCGCTACCGGCACGTCCATGCCCATATGGCGCTGGCGCAGGCTGCGCCAGGCGCCGGCGAAGATCGGCGAAGCGGCATAGCACACCACCGGCAAGGTCAGCGCGAAGCTGGCCCAGCGCATCAGCTGCAGCTGGCCGGGATCGATGGTGGCTTCGTGGGTGTAGATCGGCCACGCGTACATCATCACCTGCATCATGCCCAGCATGGCCACCGCCATGCGCATCAGCAGGCCGCGGCGCGCGCGGCGGTCCTGCTGGTCGGTGCGCGAGACTTCGAAGGGCCACGCCATGTAGCCGATGCCGGCCAGCGCCGCCAGCAGCCCCGAGACCGACTGGGCGCCGTCGCGCCAGCGCACCACCACGCGCCGCGTGGCGACGTTGGCGACTGCCGATTCCACGCCCGGCTGGCGGGACAGATGCTGCTCGATCAGCCAGGCGCAGGCGGCGCAGCGGATGTTCTCGGGAGCCAGCGTGATCTCGGCGCGGCCGCCGTCAAGCGAGCGGACAAACTGCGCGCGCAGTTCCGGGGCATCGTAGGCGGCCCAGACCGGCTCGGCCTGGCGCCGGGCGTCGTCGTCGATGGGGCGGGCGAAGCGGGCTTCGTCGCCGTACAGGTGGGCAAAGCCGGCGGCATGGAGGGTCTGCGCCAGGGCTTGGCATCCGCCGCAGCAGAATACGCGGCGGCAGCCGTCCAGGTCGGCTGCAAGCGGCTGAGGGTCGGTGATCGGCAGGCCGCAGTGGAAGCAGGCCAGCGCCTCGCCAGCGCCGGGCTCGGCGGTCTCGCCGCCATCGCGCCCGATGGGCGGCGGGAATGGCGCCAGCAAGCTGGCGGTGGGACTGGTGGCTGGGGGCGGCGACATGGGTACCTTTTTTACCCAGTCGAGGATATAGGCCAGCCCCCGATTCCAGCTTGATTTAGATCAAGGCGGCCCGGTTATGATTGCAGCGAGCCGGAAACGGGCTCAGGTAAGCGTCGTATCCATGGTGCGGCGTTCGGATTCGAGGTACTC
>JABFVP010000708.1 GCA_013362725.1 Cupriavidus sp. | reverse complement strand
ATGCCGCCGCCTCGCTGCGCGATGCCGTCGCGCAGCACCGCCTGCCCGATGCCATCCGCCAGGCGGCGCCTAGCTTCCCGCTGTACGGCACGCTGCGCCAGGCCCTGGCCCGCTACCGCGATATCGCGCGGCAGCCGGTGTGGCAGCAGCCGCTGCCGCCGCTGCCGGCCAGCAAGCTGACGCCAGGCCAGCCGTGGGGCGGCGTCGCCGCATTGACAGCGCGCCTGGTGGCGCTGGGCGACTTGCCGGCCGGCACGCAACCGCCGGCACGCTACGAAGGCGCGCTGATCGATGGCGTCAAGGCCTTCCAGTCGCGCCATGGGCTGGAGGCCGACGGCGTGATCGGCGCGGCCACGCTGGCGCAGCTGAACCTGCCCATCGCCGAGCGCGTGCGGCAGATCGAACTGACCATGGAGCGTCTGCGCTGGACCCCGCTGGACGGCCCGCGCATGATCGTGGTCAACGTGCCGGAGTTCATGCTGCGCGCCTATGAGATCCGCGACGGCAAGCTCGACATCAAGCTGGAGATGAAGGTGATCGTCGGCAAGGCGCTCGATACGCGCACACCGCTGTTCGAGGAGGACATGCGCTATATCGAATTCAGCCCGTACTGGAATATCCCGCCGTCGATCGCGCGCCGCGAGACGGTGCCGCGGCTGCGCCGCGATCCGGCGTATTTCAACCGGCAGGGCCTGGAGTTCGTCGGCGGCGACGGCAAGGCCGTTACCACGCTGTCCGAGGAGAACCTGGACGCGGTGCTGAACGGCAGCCTGCGCATCCGCCAGCGGCCCGGCCCGCTCAACGCGCTGGGCGACATCAAGTTCGTGTTGCCCAACAACGAGAACATCTACCTGCACCACACGCCGTCGCCGCAGCTGTTCAAGCGCGACCGGCGCGACTTCAGCCACGGCTGCATCCGCGTGGAAGACCCGGTAGCGCTGGCGCAGTTCGTGTTGCACGATATGCCCGACTGGAACGAGAACCGCATCCGCGAAGCGATGGCACGAGGCAAGTCGAGCACGGTGCGCCTGCAGCAGCCGTTGCCGGTGGTGCTGGCCTACGGCACGGTCATCGCGCGCGCCGATGGTCGTGTATCCTTCCTGCCTGACATCTACGGTCAGGACAAATTGCTGGACAAGGCGCTGCGTCAACGCAACGGTCGCCCCCAGCTACGCGCTGTGGCAAGCGCTTCAGGCGCCATCCCTTGAGGCGCCGCACCCGCACATTCAGAGGAAGTACCATGACTGACGCGACGCGCAAGGCACGCCGCCGCTTTCTTCATACCACCGGAACCCTGGCGCTGGCCGCCGGACTGATGCCGCGGGCGCCGCGCCGCGCGCTGGCAAGCCTGCCCGCGAACCTGCAGGCCAACCAGGCGCTGGCCGGCCTGCCTGATGCCCGCACGCTGGCTTTCGATCACACCCATACCGGCGAGCGCGTGTCGCTGGTCTATGCCGTGGGCGACCGTTTCGTGCCCGAGGCGCTGACCACGCTCAACGGCTTCCTGCGCGACCATTATTCCGGCAAGGTCGGCACCATCGATCCGCAGCTGTTCGATCTGCTGTTCCAGGTGCGCCGCGAGCTCGGGACCGACAAGCCGTTCCAGGTCATTTCCGGTTACCGCAGCCCGGCCACCAATTCGCGCCTGCGCAACTCGCGCGGTGGCGGCGTGGCAAAGCACAGTCTGCATATGGATGGCAAGGCCATCGACATCCGGCTCGCCGGCGTATCGCTGGCCGATGTGCGCGATGCCGCCAAGTCATTGCAGGGCGGCGGTGTGGGCTACTACGAGACCGACCAGTTCGTGCATATCGACACCGGGCGCGTGCGCTACTGGTAATCGTTGCTGGGGGCCGTCCGGCATGGACGGCCTGATGTCGTTGCAACGAACGCCTGTCGTTGAGCACCAAAGCAAAAAGCCGCGAACCCTTGCGGGATCGCGGCTTTTCAAATAGATGGTGGCGAATCAGGGACTCGAACCCCGGACCTGCGGATTATGATTCCGTCGCTCTAACCGACTGAGCTAATTCGCCAACGAAGACTGAGATTATACCTGGGCTTTCTTGGCTGTCAACACCTTCCGGTGAAGATTTTGCACGATGCTTCCGTGCATAAAAAAACGGCAGGCCAGTGGGCCTGCCGTTCTGCTTAGTGCCGTACGACTGCTCAGTCGTTGGCGTAGATGTTCACGTCCTTGGTCTCGCGGATAAACAGCGCGCCGACCACGAAGGTGAGCGCGGCGATGACGATCGGGTACCAGAGGCCGTAGTAGATGTTGCCGTTCTGGGCCACCAGCGCGAAGGAGATGGTGGGCAGCAGGCCGCCGAACCAGCCGTTGCCGATATGGTAGGGCAGCGACATCGAGGTGTAGCGGATGCGGGTCGGGAACAGTTCCACCAGCATGGCGGCAATCGGGCCGTACACCATGGTGACGTAGATCACCAGGATCACCAGGATCACCAGCACCATCACCGTGTTCATCTGCGACGGGTCGGCCTTGGACGGGTAGCCGGCGGCGGACATGGAACTGCTGACTTCCTTCTTGAACGCGGCGATCTGGCTCTTGCTGGCTTCGTCGAAGCTGTTGCGGTTCGCGAGCTTGGCGTCGAAAGCCTTGATTTCCTTGTCGCCGATCTTGACCGAGGCCACCGTGCCTGCCGGGGCGTTGACCACCTCATAGCTGGCCGATGCCTGCGCCAGCGTGCGCTTGACGATATCGCACGAGCTGCGGAAGTCGACCTCGCGGGCGATCGGGCTGCCCTGGAACGAGCACTGCTTCGGATCCGCGGTCACCACGATCTGGGCGCTTTGCTGGGCGCGCTCCAGCGCCGGGTTGGCGTAGTGGGTCAGGGCCTTGAACAGCGGGAAGTAGGTCAGCACGGCCAGCGCGCAGCCCGCCATGATGATCCACTTGCGGCCGATCTTGTCCGACAGCGCGCCGAAGAAGATGAAGAACGGCGTGCCGATCACCAGCGCGCCGGCGATCAGCAGGTTGGCCGTCTTGGCATCGACCTTGAGCACCTGAGTCAGGAAGAACAGCGCGTAGAACTGGCCGGTGTACCAGACCACGGCCTGGCCGGCGGTCAGGCCCAGCAGCGCCAGGATGACGATCTTCAGGTTGCGCCATTGGCCGAACGATTCGGTCAGCGGTGCCTTGGAGGTCTTGCCCTCGGCCTTCATGCGCTGGAACGCCGGCGATTCGTTCATCGACAGCCGGATATAGACCGACACCCCCAGCAGCAGGATCGACACCAGGAACGGGATGCGCCAGCCCCAGGTCTCGAAGTTCGGGCCGGTCGCCTCGCGGCACAGCAGGATCACGATCAGCGACAGGAACAGGCCCAGCGTGGCGGTGGTCTGGATCCACGAGGTGTACGCACCGCGCTTGCCGTGCGGAGCGTGTTCGGCCACGTAGGTGGCGGCACCGCCGTACTCGCCGCCGAGCGCCAGGCCCTGCAGCATGCGCAGCGCGATCAGGATGATCGGCGCGGCCCAGCCGATGGTGGCGTAGCCGGGCAGCAGGCCGACGACGAAGGTCGACACGCCCATGATCAGGATCGTCACCAGGAAGGTGTACTTGCGCCCGATCATGTCGCCGAGGCGGCCGAACACCTGCGCGCCGAACGGCCGCACGATAAAGCCGGCGGCAAACGCGAGCAGCGCGAAGATGAAGGCCGAGGTCGGGTCCAGCCCGGCAAAGAACTGCTTGGCGATGATCGCCGCCAGCGAGCCATACAGGTAAAAGTCGTACCACTCGAACACCGTGCCCAGCGACGAGGCAAAGATCACCTTGCGCTCTTCGGCAGTCATCGGTGCGTTCTGCGCGCCCCCTCCGGGCACCGCAACGTTTTGCACGTTTGCCATTTGTCTCCTCCGTCTGGATGGGATCTGGGGCGGGCGTGGCGCGCGGAAAGCGCCGCGCGGCTGGCCGCTATGCCCAGAGTTGCAGAGGATTGTGGGTCGCGAAACTTACTGCGTTCTGACAGATTCCGGCGCGCCGGTGGCAAAAAACGTCGGGGTATACGCTAGCCGCGAGCAGGGCTGCGGATGCTGCGCTGCGGGCCCTCGGCGCATGCGTTCCGCATTGTCATGCGCATCGCAGGCGTGCGGCTATGCAGCATCGGCCCCGGGCCCACGCGTGGCGCCTTGCGACGGCATTGCCGCCGGCGGCGTCTCGGCGCGACGGGCTTCGGCTTCGGCATCGTCACGGTTCATGCGCCAGGCGTAGAGCGCGGCCATCAGCACGTAGACCACCAGCGCCCCCTGTGCGCCGACCCAGAACGAGAACGGCCAGCCGAAGAAGTCGAAGCGCAGGTCGCGTGCAAACCACGCCACCACGAAGGTGACCGTGAACCAGACCGAAAGCAGGCCGCAGATCCAGCGCAGGTTGCGATGCCAGGCGAGGCGATGACGTGCTTCCGCGCTGCCGGGGGTGGGGGTGTGTTTCATGCGGACGGAAAGGTTTCGGGACGGCGCAGCGTCACGCGAAAATGCGCGCCGGCCAGCCGTGGCGACTGCTGGTAGACGTGGTCCGAGATCTGGACGTCGCCGCCGTGCTGCTGCACGATCTCGCGCACGATTGCCAGGCCCAGGCCGCTGCCTTCGGTATTGGTGCCGAGCACGCGGTAGAAGCGCTCCATCACGCGCTCGCGCTCTGACGGCGCAATGCCCGGGCCGGTGTCTTCCACGTCGAGGTAGGCAAACGGTTCGAAGGCGTCGGCGCTGACCCGCACCGTGGCGTGGCCGCCGCGCGGCGTGTAGCGGATGGCGTTGTCGAGCAGGTTGTTCAGCATCTCGGTCAGCATCAGGCGGTTGCCCTGCACCATCACCGGATGATCGTCGGCATCGAGGCCCAGGTCGATGTCGCGCGCCCACGCCTGCGGCAGCCAGTCCTTGACCACCTCGCGCGCCAGCGCCGCCAGGTCGAGTGCGGCCATGCCGCCGGTGCCGGCCAGGTTTTCCATGCGCGCCAGCGACAGCAGCTGCGTCACCAGGTGCGCGGTGCGTTCCGAGCTGCCCGCGATCTGCGCCAGCGAGCGCCGCAGTTCTTCCGGCGACTGCTCGCGCTGCGCCAGTTCGGCCTGCATGCGCAAGCCCGCCAGCGGCGTCTTCATCTGGTGCGCGGCATCGGCGATAAAGCGCTTCTGGGTCTGCACCGACTGGTCCAGCCGCGCCAGCAGGTCGTTGAACGAGCCCACCAGCGGCGTGATCTCCTGCGGCGCGGCGCGCTCGTCGATGGGGCTGGTATCGCCCGGATTGCGTGCGCGGATGCGCTGCTGGATCGCGGTCAGCGGCGCCAGCCCGCGCGACAGCCCGAACCACACCAGCACCACCGCCAGCGGCAGGATCACGAACTGCGGCAGGATCACGCCCTTGATGATCTCGTTGGCCAGCCGTGCGCGCTTGTCCAGGGTTTCGGCCACCTGCACCAGCACCGGCTGGGTGCCGCTGACCTGCTTCAGCTCGATATACGTATAGGCCACGCGCACGTCGTTGCCGGCCACGCGGTCATCGCGCAGCGACACCAGCCCGGCGTGGCCCCGGTCGTCTTCGGAAGGCAGGGGCAGGTCCTGGTCGCCGGCGATGTACTCGCCGCGCTTGCCGACCACCTGGTAGTAGATGTTGTCGGTCTCGTCGGCGCGCAGGATCTCGCGGGCCGACAGCGGCAGCTGCAGCGTGACGCGGCCATTGACCTCGCGCACCTGCTGCGACAGCACGATGGCGCTGGCTTCGAGGGCGCGGTCGAAGGGACCGTTGGCGATCGACTTGGCCACCAGGTAGGTCACCGCGATGCTCATTGGCCAGAGCAGCAGCAGCGGTGCCAGCATCCAGTCAAGGATCTCGCCGAACAGCGAGCGCGGGGCGGGATGGGCGGTGCTTTCCTCCAGGTGCGGCAGCGCGTCGGCCAGGTCCTGGTCGGTGGCGTCCGGGGAAGGAGGAGGGGGCGCGGCGCGGGGCACGCGCCGCCAGGGCAGTCGCAGCAGGCTCATGTCGGCGAGGTTGCGCTCAGGTCGGTCGCGTGGCCTGCGGTAATGGGATCAATGCGGCGCGGCCACCGCCGGCTGGAATTTCTCCAGGCAGTAGCCCAGCCCGCGCACGGTGGCGATGCGGATACCGCCGACCTCGATCTTCTTGCGCAGGCGGTGCACATAGACTTCGATGGCGTTGTTGCTGACTTCCTCGCCCCACTCGCACAGGTGGTCCACCAGCTGTTCCTTCGACACCAGGCGGCCGCTGCGCGTGAGCAGGATCTCGAGCAAACCGATCTCGCGCGCGGACAGCTCCAGCATCTGGTCGTTCAGGTAGGCGATGCGCCCGACCTGGTCGTAGGCCAGCGGCCCGTGGCGCATCAGCGTGGCGCCGCCGCCGGCGCCGCGCCGCACCAGCGCGCGCACGCGCGCTTCGAGCTCGGACAGGGCGAAGGGCTTGGCCATGTAGTCGTCGGCGCCGAGGTCCAGGCCCTTGACGCGCTCGTCGACGCTGTCGGCGGCGGTCAGGATCAGCACCGGCAGCATCGCGCCGCGCGCGCGCAGGCGCTTGAGCACCTCCAGTCCGCTCATGCGCGGCAGGCCCAGGTCGAGGATCAGCAGGTCGAAGGTCTGGGTCGACAGGGCCGAATCGGCTTCCAGGCCATTGGCGACATGGTCGACGGCGTAGCCGGAGTGGCGTAGCGAACGGGTCAGGCCGTCGGCCAGCACGTCGTCATCTTCGGCGATCAGAATGCGCATGGTTGTCTCCACCCTGGCCGGCATAGCCGG
>JABFVP010000011.1 GCA_013362725.1 Cupriavidus sp. | reverse complement strand
TGCGTCATGCCCGTGCATGACCGTGGCGCCCAGCGACGCCAGGCGCCGCGTGGCGGCATTGCTGCCCCCGTCGGAGCCCGAGACCTTGTATCCCAGGTTCAGCAGGACCTCGGCGATGCCGCTCATGCCGGCGCCGCCGATGCCCACGAAGTGGATGTTCTTGACGATATGCTTCATTGGATTGCTGCTTCGCTCATTTCAGTCCCTGGCCAGCTCGCGGCATACCTCGGCGACGCGCCGGGTTGCCTCAGGCCGGGCCAGTCCGCGCGCCAGGCGCGCCATGTCTTTCAGCTGCGGCCGGGTCAGGCTGGCAATGATCTGCGCCAGGCCCTCGGCCGTCAGATCTTTCTGCTGCACGAGCAGGGCCGCGCCCTGGCTCGATAAAAACTGTGCGTTGGTGGTCTGGTGGTCGTCCACTGCATGCGGGAACGGCACGAACAGCGCCGCCACGCCCGCCGCGGCCACTTCCGACACTGTCATCGCGCCGGCACGGCAGATCACCAGGTCGGCATCGGCATAGGCCCGCGCCATGTCGTCGATGAACGGCAGCGTCTGCGCCGGCACCTGCGCCGCGGCGTAGTTGGCGCGCAGCGTGTCGATCTGCTTCGCGCCCGCCTGGTGCGTCACCATCGGGCGCTGGTCTTGCGGCAGCAGCGCGATGGCCCTGGGCACCACCTCGTTGAGCGCGGCGGCACCCAGGCTGCCGCCCACCACCAACAGGCGCAGCGGGCCGTCGCGCCGGTCGTAGCGCGCCTCGGGGGCGTCCAGTTGCGCCAGTTCCGCGCGCACCGGGTTGCCGGTCCATTCGCCGCCGGGCAGCGCATCGGGGAACGCGCACAGCACGCGGTCCGCCACCCTAGCCAGCACCTTGTTAGCCAGCCCGGCGATCGAGTTCTGCTCGTGCAGCACCAGCGGCCGCCCCAGCAGCGAAGCCATCATGCCGGCCGGGAAGGTGATATAGCCGCCCATGCCCAGCACCACGCTCGGACGCACCCGCCGCAGCGCCGCAAGGCTTTGCCAGAACGCGCGCAGCAGGTTCAGCGGCAGCAGGAACTTGGTCAGCAGCCCCTTGCCGCGCAGCCCGCCGAACTGGATGAACTCCATCGGGATGTCGTGCTTCGGCACCAGCGTGGCTTCCATGCCGGTGCGGTTGCCCAGCCAGACCACGTTCCAGCCCTGCGCGCGCAACGCTTGCGCGACCGCCAGCCCGGGGAATACATGTCCCCCGGTGCCGCCGGCCATCACGAGCAGGGTGCGCGGCTTGGTCATACCTTCCCTCCCCGCATCAGCACACGGTTCTCGTAATCAATGCGAAGAAGGATCGCCAACGCCACGCAATTCATCAGGATGCCCGAGCCACCATAGCTGACCAGCGGCAGCGTCAGCCCCTTGGTCGGCAGCAGGCCCAGGTTCACGCCCATGTTGATAAAGGTCTGCCAGCCGATCCAGACACCGATGCCCTTGGCCACCAGGCCGGCAAAGGTGCGGTCCAGCTGCAGCGCGGTGCGGCCGATATTGAAGGCGCGCCGCACCAGCCAGTAGAACAGCACGATCACCACCAGCACGCCGATAAAGCCGAATTCCTCGCCGATCACGGCGAGGATGAAGTCGGTATGCGCCTCGGGCAGGTAGTGCAGCTTTTCGATGCTGCCGCCCAGCCCCACGCCGGTCCACTCGCCGCGCCCGAACGCGATCAGCGAGTGCGTCAGCTGGTAGGCCTTGCCGAGCGCGTTGCTCTCTTCCCACGGATTCAGGTAGGCAAAGATCCGCTCGCGCCGCCAGGGCGACGCAGTGATCAGCAGCGCGAACGCGCCCACCGCCACCCCGACCAGCCCGGCGAAGAGCTTGCCGTTGATGCCGCCCAGGAACAGGATGGCCATCGCCACCGCGGCGATCACCAGGAACGCACCCATGTCGGGCTCCAGCAGCAGCAGCATGCCCACCACCACCACCGCCACGCCCATCGGCAGGAAGCCCTTGGACACGGTCTGCATCCACTCCTGCTTGCGCACGGTGTAGTTGGCGGCGTACAGCACCACCGCCAGCTTCATCAGCTCGGACGGCTGGAAGTTCATCACGCCCAGCGGAATCCAGCGCCGCGCGCCGTTCACGCCCTTGCCGACGAACGGCACCAGCACGATCACCAGCAGGATCAGCGCAACGATAAAGAGCTTGGGCGCGTAGCGGTCCCACACCTTGACCGGCACCTGGAACGCGGCCAGCCCGACCGACAGCCCGATTCCCAGCGCGAACGCATGCCGCATCAGGAAATGGCTTTCGCGGTAATTGGCGTAGCGCGGCGAGTCCGGCAGCGCGATCGAGGCCGAGTAGACCATCACCAGGCCGAGCGCGAGCAGCACGATCGAGACCCACAGCATGGGCTGGTCGTACTCCATCATGCGCGAGCGGGTCGGCTTGACGCCCGACACCGCGTCGCGCAGGCCGCCCCAGGCATTGCCGATGGTGGCGCCGATAAAACCGCTGCGCTTGACCTGTGCGTCGCTCATGGCAGGATTCCCCGGGACAGGGCCAGTTCTTCCACCGCGCCGCGGAACACCTCGGCGCGATGCACGTAGTTGCGGAACATGTCCAGGCTGGCGCACGCCGGCGACAGCAGCACCGCGTCGCCGGCCTGGGCCAGCGCGGCGGCCTGCGTCACGGCTTGTTCCAGCGTGGCGGCGTCGACCAAGCTGGCGCCGCTGCCCTGCAGCGCATCGCGCAGCTCGGCCGCGGCGCGGCCGATCAGCACCACCGCGCGCGCGTACTGCGCCACCGGCGCGGCCAGCGGCGAGAAATCCTGACCCTTGCCCTCGCCCCCGGCGATCAGCACCACGCGCTTGTCCAGACCCGACAGCGCGGCCACGGTGGCGCCCACGTTGGTGCCCTTGCTGTCGTCGAAATACTCGACGTCGTCGATGGTGGCGACCCACTCGACGCGGTGCGGCTCGCCGCGGTATTCGCGCAGGCCGTGCAGCAGCGCGTTCAGCGGCAGGTCGATGGCACGGCACAGCGCCAGCGCGGCCATCGCGTTGGTGGCGTTGTGCATGCCGCGGATATGCAGCGCATCGGCCGGCATCAGCCGCTTGTGGCGCACCGGCACCGCTTCCGGCGCGGCCTCGGCCGCGGCCTTGCGGCGGCGCGGCTTGCCCTCCCCTTCCGCGTCCGGGTCGGGCTCGGCCAGCACCAGCCAGGGCATGCCGCCCTCGCGCAGGATGCCGAAGCTGCCCGGCACTTCGGGCAGGTCGATGCCGAACGTCACCGGCGCGGAGCCAGGGCGCGCCATGTCCAGCGTCAGGCGGTCATTGCGGTTCAGCACCTGCACGCACGCGTGGCCAGCCGGGCCGAAGATGCGCGCCTTGGACGCGGCGTAGGCTTCCATCGAGCCGTGCCAGTCGAGGTGGTCCTGCGTCACGTTGAGCACGGTGGCGGCATGCGGCGCCAGCGTATGGGTGGTTTCCAGCTGGAAGCTCGACAGCTCCAGCACCCAGACCTCGGGCAGCGACGCCGAGGCGATGCAGGCCGACAGCTTGTCCAGCGCCGACGGGCTGATATTGCCCGCCACCGCCACGCTCTTGCCAGCGCGCTCGACCAGGCGGCCGGTCAGCGCGGTGGTGGTGGTCTTGCCGTTGGTGCCAGTGATCGCCAGCAGCTTCGGCGCATAGCCGGACTCGGCTTCAAGGTGGCGCAGCGCACGCGCGAACAGCTCGATCTCGCCCCACACCGGGATACCGCGCGCCTGCGCCGCTGCCAGCAGCGCGCCTGTGGCTGCCTCAAGCGGGGACAGACCGGGGCTGATCGCCACCAGGCCGATGCCGTCGAGCAGGCTTTCGGCGAACGGGCCGCCGACGAATTCCGCCGACGTCAGTTCGGCCTGCAGGAACACAAGGTTGGCGGGCGCCTCACGCGTGTCGGCCACGCGCACCGCGCAGCCGTTCAGGCCACACCAGCGCGCCATGGCCAGCCCCGACTCGCCGAGGCCCAGTACCAGCACATGAGGTTTTTGCAGCTCGCCAAACACTTCGATTTCCTGCCTTTGGTTTCCTGTATCTATATAAAGTGCGCCGCGGGTCTTACCCCCGGCGCAACCATCAACGCAGCTTCAGCGTCGACAACCCGATCAGCACCAGCAGCATGGTGATGATCCAGAAGCGCACCGTGACCTGCGTTTCCTTCCAGCCGCCCAGCTCGAAATGGTGATGCAGCGGCGCCATCCGGAACAGCCGCCGGCCCTCGCCATAGCGGCGCTTGGTGATCTTGAACCACGTGACCTGCGCCATCACCGACAGCGTTTCCACCACGAAGATGCCGCCCATCACGAACAGCACGATCTCCTGGCGCACGATCACCGCCACCGTGCCCAGCGCGCCGCCCAGCGCCAGCGCGCCCACGTCGCCCATGAACACCTGCGCCGGATGCGCGTTGAACCAGAGAAAGGCCAGCCCCGCCCCGCCCAGCGCCGAGCAGAAGATCAGCAGCTCGCCCGCGCCCGGGATATGCGGGAACAGCAGGTACTTGCTGTAGACCGCGTTGCCCATCACGTAGGCAAACACGCCCAGGCCGCCGCCGACCAGCACCACCGGCATGATCACCAGGCCGTCCAGGCCGTCGGTCAGGTTGACGGCGTTGCTCGAGCCCACGATCACCAGGTAGGTCAGCACGATGAAGCCGGCCACGCCCAGCGGATAGCTGATCTCCTTGAAGAAGGGCACGATCAGGTTGGACTTGTACGGCATGTCCAGCGACAGCCCGCCCTCGACCCAGTTCAGGAACAGCTCCCAGACCCGCACGTTGCTGCTCTCGGACACCGAGAACGCCAGATAGACCGCGGCCACCAGGCCGATCAGCGTCTGCCAGAAAAACTTCTCGCGGCTCGACATGCCGCGCGGGTCGCGATACACCACCTTGCGGTAGTCGTCGACCCAGCCGATCGCGCCATAGCCGAAGGTGACCAGCATCACCACCCAGATAAAGCGGTTGCCCCAGTCGCACCACAGCAGCGTCGATACCGCGATCGACACCAGCACCAGCACGCCGCCCATGGTGGGCGTGCCGGACTTGACCAGGTGCGTCTGCGGGCCGATGGTGCGCACCGCCTGGCCGACCTTCAGCTCGGTCAGCTTGCGGATCACCCACGGCCCGAATGCCAGGCCGATCACCAGCGCGGTGACGTTGGCCATCACCGCGCGGAAAGTCAGGTAGTTGACGACCCGGAGGAAGCTGTAGTCGTTTTGCAGCCACTGGGCCAGAGCCAATAACATCGTGTTGTCTTATTTAGTGTGCGGAAGTGTCTGCGACCAGCGCCGCGACCATCCGTTCCATGCGCATGAAGCGCGATCCCTTCACCAGCACGGCGCCTGCTTGCGCCACCATGCCCCCGCTGTCTTCCTCCAAGGCCCTGGCCAGGTCTTGCGCGCTGCCGAAATGGCGGCCGTTGGCGCCGAACGCCTGCACCGCATGCACCGCCAGCGCGCCGGTGGCCCACAGCGCGTCGATGCCGCGCGCCTGGGCGTAGGCCCCGATCTCTTCGTGAAACGCCGGCCCCTGGTCGCCGACCTCGCCCATGTCGCCCAGCACCAGCACGCGCGGCGCGGCAAAGCCGGCCAGCACGTCGATGGCGGCGCGCATCGAATCGGGGTTGGCGTTATAGGTGTCGTCGATCACCACCGTGCCGGCCGGCGTGTACTTGACCTGCAGCCGGCCCTTCACCGGCTTGAACTCCGCCAGGCCCGACTGGATTGCCGGCACCTGCACGCCCGCGGCGAGCGCGCAGGCGATCGCCGCCAGCGCGTTGCGCACGTTGTGCTCGCCCAGCAGCGCCAGCCGCACCTCGAAGGCATGGCCAGGCGCGCGCACCTGCATCACCTGCACGCCGTCGACCAGTTCCACCGCGGCATGCACGTCGGCCTGCTGCGAGGTGCCGAACGACAGCACGCGGCGCGTGGCCGCCGCCGCGCGCCACACCGGCGCGTAGGCACCGCCGCTTTGCGCGTCGAGCGGGAACACCGCGACGCCGTCTGCCGGCAGCGCCGCGATCGCGGCGGCGTGCTCGTGCGCCACGGCTTCCACGCTGACCATGAACTCCTGGTGCTCGCGCTGCGCGTTGGTGATCACCGCCACGGTGGGCTGGGCGATGCCGGCCAGGTAGACGGTCTCGCCCGGATGGTTCATGCCGAGCTCGAGCACCGCCAGCTTGTGCGTGGCGCGCAGGCGCAGCACCGTCAGCGGCAGGCCGATATCGTTGTTCAGGTTGCCGCCGGTGGCCAGGCGCTGGTCTTCGCCGACGGCCGCGGCGAAGATCGCGGCGATCATTTCCTTGACCGTGGTCTTGCCATTGCTGCCGGTCACCGCCACCGCCGGCAGCGTGAACTGGCGGCGCCAGCCGGCACCGAGCTCGCCCAGCGCAATGCGCGTGTCCGGCGCGACGATGGCCGGCACCGCGGCATCGACCTCGCGGCTCACCAGCACCGCGGCGGCGCCGCGCGCGACCACGTCGGCAATGAAGTCATGCGCATCGAAACGCTCGCCGCGCAGCGCCACGAACAGGTCGCCGGGCTCGACGCTGCGGCTGTCGGTATGCACGCGCGCGAACGGCACGGCGCCGTCGCCGCGAATGCGCGCGCCGGCGATCCAGCCGGCGGCTTGCTGCAAGGTGGTCATGGTGGTCTGGCTCATGCCGATACTCCGCGCGTGGCCAGTGCCAGCCGTACGTGTTCGCGATCCGAGAACGGCCGCTTGCGGCCCTGGATCTCCTGGGTGGCCTCGTGGCCCTTGCCCGC
>JABFVP010000729.1 GCA_013362725.1 Cupriavidus sp. | reverse complement strand
CGGCCCGGGGGCCGGCCGGCTAGGCCTGCGTGGCCGGCGGCACCGTGGCCGCGGCATCTGCGGCCTCGGCGCCTATGTCCTCGAACGCGTGCCAGCGGTTTCCGGTCAGCACCTGCAGCGGCCGGAAGCGCGCCTTGTACGCCATCTTGCGGCTGTCGGCGATCCAGTATCCCAGGTAGAGGTGCGGCAGGCCCAGCGCATGGGTCTGGCGGATCTGCCACAGGATGTTGTAGGTACCGTAGCTGGCGTTGTGCTCGAGCGGATCGTAAAAGGTGTAGACCGACGACAGCCCGTCGTCGAGCACGTCGATCATGCTGACCATGCGCAGGCGCCCGGCCTCTGGCGAGCCGGGCGGATCGCGGAATTCGACCAGGCGCGAGTTGACCCGGCTTTGCAGCAGGAACTGCTCGTACTGATCACGGCTGTCCTGGTCCATGCCGCCGCCGGCGTGGCGCAGCGACTGGTACAGCAGGTACAGCGAATAGTGCTCTTCGACGTAGGTCAGCGGCGCCACCAGCGCCTGCAGGTGCTGGTGGCGGTTCCATGCGCGGCGCTGCGAGCGGTCCGGCGTGAACTGGTCGACCAGCACGCGGCACGGCGTGCAGGCGTGGCAATCGTCGCAATAGGGGCGGTAGGTGAAGATGCCGCTGCGGCGGAAGCCCGCCCGCACCAGGCGCGAATAGACGTCGGCATTGATCAGGTGCGCCGGCGTGGCCACCTGGGAGCGCGCCATGCGCCCGTCGAGATAGCTGCAAGCGTAGGGCGCCGTGGCATAGAACTGCAGCGCGGACAGCGGTAGTTCCTTCAGCTTGCTCATGACTCAGGGGGCTCCGGGCGGGACGGCGCGGTTTGCACGGTGGTCCGCCGCGTCAGCGTCGGCACCTGTGCCGGAATTCAGCCTGCCGGCGCGGCGGGTGTCCCGGCCCAGCGCTCCAGCACCGATTTGTCGAACCGCCACGGACTGATCGCCGGCTGTGCCGTTGCCGCGCGCACATGGGCCACGAATTCGGCGCGGGGGATGGGGCGCGCACCCAGCGAGGCCAGGTGGTCGGTTTCCTGCTGGCAGTCTATCATCGCCACGCCGTGGTTGCCGAGGAACGCGCACAGCGCCGCCAGTGCGATCTTGGACGCGTCGGTGCGGTGCGCAAACATCGATTCGCCAAAGAACATCCGCCCCAGCGCCACGCCATACAGGCCGCCGACGCGCTCGCCGCGGTACCAGCTTTCGACCGAGTGGGCGAGGCCATTGCGGTGCAGGGCGCCGTACGCGGCGACGATGGCGTCGGTGATCCAGGTGCCGTCCTGGCCCTCGCGCGGCGTGGTCGCGCAGGCGCGCATCACCGCCAGGAAATCATGGTCGACGCGGATTTCCCAGTCGGCATCGCGCAGCACGCGCCGCAGCGTCTTGCGCAGGTTGGCCGAGACCCGCAGCGCCGGCGGCGGTAGCACCATGCGCGGATCGGTGCTCCACCACAGCACCGGCTGGCCGCTCGAATACCACGGGAAGATGCCCTGGCGATACGCCAGCAGCAGCCGTTGCGGCGACAGCTCGCGGCTGGCGGCAAGCAGGCCGGGGGCCTCGGAATCCGGCCCGAGCGCGTGCTCGACCGGGGGAAAGGGATCTTGCGGGTCCAGCCAGGCAATCATGCGGACTGCGCCGGAGAGCGGTGCGCGGCGGGCCCGCCGCTCAGGGCGTGACCGTGGCCCGGCTGGTCAGCGGGCGCATGGGCTTGTCGATGTCCAGGCTGTGCAGCCGGAAGCTGCCGTCCTGCAGGCGGCCGGCGGCGCGGTCGGCAAAGAAGCAGCGCAGGGTATGGATCACGGTAGGGAAGGCCAGTTCATCCCAGGGCACATCGGCCTCTGCCACCAGCTTCACTTCGAGGCTTTCCTCGCCGGGAGCGATGTCGAGGTCGTCCAGCGTGGCGAGGTAGAACAGGTGCACCTGGTGCACGTGCGGCACGTTCAGGATCGAGAACAGCTCGCCCACCTGCACGCGCGCGCCGGCTTCTTCCAGCGTGTCGCGCGAGGCCGCCTGGGCGGTCGTCTCGCCGATCTCCATGAAGCCCGCCGGCAAGGTCCAGAAGCCGTAGCGAGGCTCGATCGCGCGCTTGCACAGCAGGATCTTGTCTTCCCAGACCGGGATGGTGCCGACTACGTTGCGGGGATTGACGTAGTGGATGGTGCCGCAGTTGTCGCAAACACTGCGCGGGCGGTTGTCGCCGTCAGGCACACGCAATACGACCGCATGGCCACAGTTCGAGCAGAATTTCATGAGGGGCGTCCGGGAGAATGGCGAAAGTGTATCACCCCCGCGGAGCACGCCGGCGGGCCGTAGGAGTGGTGGTGCACCATGGATCCGCGTGCCGCGGCGGCCCAAAACAAAAAACCCGCCTAGGGCGGGTTAGTCTGCTTTAACGGCGTCACAGATGTGCATCTGTGCGGTTGGTTGCGGGGGCAGGACTTGAACCTGCGACCTTCGGGTTATGAGCCCGACGAGCTGCCAACTGCTCCACCCCGCGTCCGTCGAAGAAAAGATTATATGGCATCCGGTTGCGCAATGCAACACCTGTTTAACAAAACCTGATGGCGATGCGCCTTGCCGCGTGCCATAACGATTAGATCGCCGCGGCGGGGCAGAGGTTCAGCGCGCCTCGGGGGTATCGCTTGTGCGCTGCCACAGCGCGGCCTCGAACTCGAAGCTGTCGCGCTGCTGCAGGTCGTCGCGCTGCCACATCACGCGGTCGCGGCGCACGGTCAGCATCCACGTGGTGGTGGCGAGCGGGGTCGGGTGCGAGAACGCGCGCGGCGTCAGCACCGCCCCGCACGGACCGTGCTGCGGATCGCGCACCGAGGTGTAGCGGATCATGCCGAGGCCGGCTTCGCGCGCGATGCGGCCGAACGCCTGGCAGGGCTCGTGGTTGTCCGGATCGGTCCAGGCGGCGCGGTCCCGGTCGAACGGCGGCTGGTCCAGCGCCACGCCGAAGGTCTCGACGCGCACTTCGAACAGCGTCTGCGCGCGCGCGTCGATGCGCGGCAACGCCGGGCTGTCGATGAGGAAGCGCCAGCGCCAGTAGCCCAGCTCGGCGCACGCGGAGCGGATCTCGTTGGCGCCATAGAACACGCCCGGGTCCTGGCTGGCGCGGAAGCGCGAGCCCCAGGGCGAGGGCGGATAGCGAAACGGGGTGAACAGCAGATAGTGCAGGTGGCGTGCCTCGACCGGCACTACCGGCTTGCCGGCATCGAGCACGGCTTCGAGTACCGCCTGTTCCTCCAGGCTGTCGACCAGCGGCATGGTCGAGACCACATGCTGGGCTTCCACCGCCCGCCACAGCGTGAGCGCGAACTGCCGGCGCTCAGATGCGACCGCGGGTGGCGTCCAGGTAGTGAACGACACGGACCAGACCTTCGGTGGTGCGGATCAGCTCGAGCGGCTTGCCGCCCAGCGCGAGGTTGTCGTGGGTGAGCCAGAGCCGGGCTTGGTCGCCATGGCCCAGGATGGCGTCGAGCGAGCGGAACAGGCGCACGAACAAGACGCCGAACTCCCACTCCTTGCGATGCGCGTCGAGCACATAACCGCCGGACGCCATGCGCGACACCGAGGCGGTGCTGATACCCAGCACGCTCGCCACCATGGCCTGGCTGATGCCCAGGAAGCCGGCGGCGCGCATGACCGCCTTGGTCAGCGTGGTGCCGGGGTCGGGGCCGCCGGCGGGATCGGTTTCCGGAATCCGCCTCGATTGCATCGCCTATGCTCCTGTTTCTTCAGAAAGATTATAGGCGATGAATTTCAGAAGGGAAGGGGCTGCTTAAAGATTCAAGCCTATGGCGCGACGCGCCAGTGTCGCGGGAACGCGGCTAGTAGGTTTCGATATGCAGCCGTCCTTCGGCCTTCATGGTGGTTTCCAGCGCCTTCCAGTTAAGACCGGCGCCGGTGCAGACCGTTTCAAATGCGGCCAGCACGCCTTCCTCCATGCCTTTCAGGCCGCAGATATAGACATGGCCGTTGGCGTCGCCCAGCAGCGCGGCAACGCTGTCGGCGGCTTCGCGGATCGCGTCCTGTACGTAGCGTCGCGGCGTGGCCGGATCGCGCGAAAAGGCGAAGTGGATGTCGAGGAAATCCCTGGGCAGCTTCAGCAGCGGGCCGAAGTAGGGCAGTTCGGCGGCATTGCGCGCGCCGAAGAACAGCAGCCGGCGCCCGCTGAATTGCGCCAGGTTGCGGCGCATGCGCTCGGTCATGGCACGCATCGGTGCCGACCCGGTGCCGGTACAGATCATCATCACGCTGGCCTCGGCGTGGTTGGGCATCAGGAAGGTCGAGCCGAACGGGCCCACCACCTGCACCGTGTCACCCTTGGCCAGGTCGCACAGGTAGTTCGACGCCACGCCGCGCACCGGATTGCCGTCGTGGTCGTGCTCGACCCGCTTGACCGTCAGCGCGAGGTTGTTATAGCCGGGGCGCTCGCCGTCGCGCGGGCTGGCGACCGAATACATGCGGATGTAGTGCGGCTTGCCGGCGGCATCGGTGCCGGGCGGGACGATGCCGATCGACTGGCCTTCCAGGATCGGGAAAAAGTGGGTGCCCAGATCCAGCACGATATGGTGGATATCGCTGGAGGCATCGGCGGCGGTGAGCCGGTAGTTGCCGGCCACGGTGGCGGTCACCGGCGCGCGCACGCCGTGCAGGTTCACATACGGATGGGCGGCCGACCACGGTGCGCGCCGCGAGGTATGGCGGCTGGTCTCGACCGACTGGATCGCGGCGTCGTCTGCTGCGGTGGTGCCGCTGCCGGCGGTGGCCGGAGCGGCTTGGTCAGCGCTGTCCAGCTCCGGCAATGGCAGCTCGGCCGGCAACTCGTCCCACAGCAGCTGGGCCTCGATCGGGTACGCCTGGCCGCGCAGCATGGTGCGCCAGTTGTCGATGGCGCCGGTCGGGCACGGCGACAGGCAGGCGTTGCAGCCGTTGCAGACGTCGGCCCGGACCACGTAGTTGCGGTCGTCATGGGTGATGGCGTCGATCGGGCAGGTGTCTTCGCAGGTGTTGCAGCGAATGCAGATTTCCGGATCGATCAGGTGCTGCTTGATGATGTCGGGAGCGCCCATGGCGGTTCGGGTCTTAGTTGAAGCGCACGTACTCGAAATCCATCGGCTGGCGGTTGATGCCCACCGCCGGCGGGGCGATCCAGTTGGCGTACTTGCCGGGTTCGGTGACGCGGCCCATCAGCGAGGCGACGAAGGCGCGGTCTGCGTCGGTCGCCAGCCAGTCGCGTTCGTGAGCCTTCCATTCGGCTTCCGCTATCAGCCTGCCGTCGGGCGAGACATGGACGTTGGCCAGCGTGCCGATCTTGCGGTTGAAGGCCTTGTGCGGCACGGTCAGGCGGAACGGGATGCCGGCCTTCTCGATGACCTTGTTCCAGCGCGCCACGCCGCCCATGCTGTCCTTGATGTAATCGTCGCGCAGCACTTCGTTGAGCGCGTTGAGCATCGGCACCTCGCGCTCGCCGAGGCGGCCGTCGCGCACTTCGAGCACGCGGTAGACGTCGTTCTTGAGCAGATGGTCGTCGGCGCGCTTGCCTTCCTCGAAGCGTCCCTTCAGTCCCGCGCTGTAGAAGGTGGCGGCGTTCGACGACTGGTCGGCGCCGAACAGGTCGATGGTGACGCTGTAGTGGAAGTTCAGGTAGCGCTGGATGGTCGGCAGGTCGATCACGCCGGCCGCGCGCACCTCGGGCGGGTCCTCGATGCCGCGCTCGCGCATGACCTCGCAGGTGCGCTGGATCACGCGCGACACGCCCGATTCGCCGACGAACATGTGGTGCGCTTCCTCGGTCAGCATGAAGCGCGTGGTGCGCGCGAGCGGATCGAAGCCGGACTCGGCCAGCGCGCACAGCTGGAACTTGCCGTCGCGGTCGGTGAAGTAGGTGAACATGAAGAACGACAGCCAGTCCGGCGTGCGTTCGTTGAAGGCGCCGAGGATGCGCGGGTTGTCCTGGTCGCCGGAGCGCCGCTCCAGCAGCGCTTCGGCTTCCTCGCGGCCGTCGCGGCCGAAATGGCGGTGCAGCAGGTACACCATCGCCCACAGGTGGCGGCCTTCTTCGACGTTGACCTGGAACAGGTTGCGCAGGTCGTACAGGCTGGGCGCGGTCAGTCCGAGGTGGCGCTGCTGCTCGACCGAGGCGGGCTCGGTGTCGCCCTGGGTCACGATGATGCGGCGCAGGTTGGCGCGGTGCTCGCCCGGCACCTCCTGCCACGCGGCTTCGCCCTTGTGCTCGCCGAAGTGGATGCGGCGCTCGGGATCGGCCGGCTGCAGGAAGATGCCCCAGCGGTAGTCCGGCATCCTGACGTGGTCGAAATGCGCCCAGCCGGAGGGATCGACCGACACCGCGGTGCGCAGGTACACCTCGAACTCGTGCGAGCCGTCGGGCCCCATGTCGCGCCACCAGTCGAGGAAGGCCGGCTGCCAGTGCTCCAGCGCGCGCTGCAGCGCGCGGTCGTCGGACAGGTTGACGTTGTTGGGGATCTTCTGGCTGTAGTCGATGCTCACGTCCTGGTCTCCTGTGTCTTGCGGGCGCGCTAGACGCGGTCCCAGTCGAAGCGGGCCTTGTTGCCGCTGCCGAAGACCTTCAGCGCGCCGTTCTCGCCGACCGCGTTGGGGCGCTGGAAGATCCAGTTCTGCCAGGCGGTGAGCCGGCCGAAGATGCGCGTCTCCATGGTCTCGGCGCCGCCGAAGCGCAGGTTGGCTTCCATCCCGGTCAGCGCATCCGGCGACAGGCTGGCGCGTTCCTCCAGCGCGATGCGGATCTCGTCTTCCCAGTCGATATCGTCGGGCGCCGCGGTGATCAGGCCGAGCGAATCGGCGCTGAGCGCGTCCAGCGGCGCGCCGATGTGGTCGCGCACCGGACCCAGCGCGGCCTCGTCGCCGTAGAAGCGCGCGGCCAGCCGGGTCTGGCCGTTGGGCATCGGGTAGTGGCCGAAATTGAGCGGCGAGACGAATACGCGCGGCGCGTCGTCGGGCGCGTCGGGCAGATGCAGCATGTAGCTGCGGTCGGCCGCCAGCGCCAGTTCCAGCAGCGTGCCGGCAAAGCAGGAATCGGGCTCGATCAGCGCGATCAGGCTGCGCGACGACACGTCCAGCCGGGCCAGCGTGCGGCGCAGCATGCCCACGGTCTCGCGCACGAACCAGTGGCCGGCGTGCGCCTGCAGCAGGGCATCGGCCGCCATCACCGCGGCCGGGTCGCCATCGGTCTTGAGCACCCAGATGCCGATGTCGAGATGGTTGGTGCGCAGCGTCAGGATGGCGTCGTCGAGTTCGCGCGCCATCTTCAGTGGCCACCATTGCGCGCCCGCCGCGACCACGCCGGCCAGGTCGGCGGGCTGGTGCTTGTCGGGGCCGAATACGGTCAGCGTGGCCTTGCGCGCGTTGGCATCGACATGCACGCGCACGGTCTCGTAGCGATAGCCGTCCGGCTCGACGCTGCGCGATAGCGGCGTCAGGGTGATGCCGTGGTGGCCTTGCGGACGGTCGCTGGTGGCCGCCAGCGCCGCGGCACGCTCGGCCACGTATTCGGCGAAGCGCGCCGGCCTGACCACCTCGTCGACAAGCTTCCAGTCTTTGGCGCGCTGACCGCGCACGCCTTCGGTGGTGGTGCAGAAGATGTCGGCGTGGTCGCGGCGCACATGGCGCTTGTCGGTCACGCGCGTCAGGCCGCCGGTGCCGGGCAGCACGCCCAGCAGCGGCACCTCGGGCAGGCTTACCGCCGACGAGCGGTCGTCGACCAGCACGATCTCGTCGCACGCCAGCGCCAGCTCGTAGCCGCCGCCGGCGGTGGTGCCGTTGCAGGCGGCGATGAACTTCAGCCCCGAGTGCCGGCTGGCGTCCTCGATGGCATTGCGGGTCTCGTTGGTGAACTTGCAGAAGTTGACCTTCCACGCATGCGACGACTGCCCCAGCATGAAGATGTTGGCGCCCGAGCAGAAGATGCGCTCGCGCGCGCTGGTAAGCACCACGGTGCGGACCTCGGGGTGCTCGAAGCGGATGCGCTGCAGCGCGTCGTGCAGTTCGATGTCGACACCGAGGTCGTAGGAATTGAGCTTGAGCGCATAGCCCGGACGCAGTCCGCCTTCTTCATCGACATCCAGCGCCAGCGTGGCGACGGGGCCGTTGAAGCTCAGTTTCCAGTGGCGATACTGGTCGGGGTGGCGCTCGAACGTGACCGGCGCGGGCACGTCTGCCTGGCCGGGTGGTTGCGGGGCGATGGCCGGCGTGGACATGGCTGTCTCCTGAGTGCACTATCGTGCCTTGCGGCTTTTGATGAAATATAGTGCATGGAGACGCGCGGTGCAACGTCTTTGTCGGCCTGCGTGGGGGTTTCAGGCGCCCACGGCCTCCAGCCGGGCGCGCAGTTGCTGTAGCGAGGCGGCGGCGTCCTGGCCGCTGGTGTCGATCGACAGGTCGGCGCGGTCATACAGCGGCGCGCGCGCCTCGAGGATGCGGCGCAGGTCGGCCATGGCCTCGCGGTTGCCTTCCATCGGCCGCATGTCGCCCTGCGCCACCACGCGCGCCATGTGCTCTTCGGGCGAGGTGCGCACCCAGATGGTGTAGCACTGCGCCAGCAGCAGGTTGAAGGTGGCCGGCTCCGACACCAGGCTGCCGGGGGTAGCCAGCACCATGCGGTCGTGCTCGCGCAGGGTGCGCTGCAGCGCGCGCATTTCGTAGCGGCGATAGGCGGCCTGGCCGTACAGCGAGTGGATCTCGGACAGGCTGGCGCCCGCTTCCTGCTCGATCACGGCATTCAGTTCGACGAAGGGCACGTCACGCACCGCGGCGAGCGCGCGCCCGAGCGTCGACTTGCCGGCGCCGCGCAGGCCGATCAGCGCGATGCGACGGTGGCGGGCATCGCCGGACTGCTCCGGCGCCAGCGCATGGCGGCAGGCTTCGCGCACGCGCGCGAGCTCGCCGGCGGGCAGTTGCGCCAGCCACTGCACCATCTGCGCGAACTCGGACGCCTGCTGGCCGTTGAGGGCGTCCACCTCGGCCAGCACCACCGGCAGCGGCACATCGAGCGCGCGCGCCACCTGCCGCAGCAGCAGCACCGAGGCATTGCCGGTGCCGGTTTCCAGGTTGGCCAGATAGCGTTCGGACACGGCCGCGCCGCGCGCCAGGTCCTTGCGCGACATGCCGCGCGAGGCGCGCAGCGAACGGATGCGCTCGCCCAGCCGCGTCAGGTAGGGGTCGCGTTCGGCGTTGGCGGCGGGCGCGGCTGGGGAGTCGGCCTCGGCGGCGCTGGCGGCTGGCAGCGGTGCGGAATCGCGGCGCATGGTGTCGGTCGGGTTGGTGCGGCCAAAGAAGGCTCGGGCAAAAGCAGGGGCGTATTATACGTTCAGCGGGTCGCGCAAAGTGGTGCCGCAGGCGGCTGCGACCGCGAACGCCGTCCTATAGTGCATTCCCTTGGTTGCATAATAGTTGATGTGAAATAAAATGCATCAACAAGCGGATCCCGGCTGCATACCGGCCGGTCCCCATAACAGCGACTGGCCTGGCGCCGGCGCGCCCCCGCCGCACAGTAGCGGGCCGCGGCGCGCGACCCCGAGGAGTGCAGACATGACGCCCCCCAACACTGCCGCCGACGGCACTGCCGGTGCCATTGCGGCGCTGCCGTCACGCTATAACGCCGCCGACGACCTGCTGTCGCGCAACCTCGCGGCAGGCCGTGGGGCCAAGACCGCTTATCGCGACGACACCACCGCGCTGACCTACGCCGAGCTCGACGACCGGGCCCGCCGCTTCGCCGGCGCGCTGCACGCGGCCGGATTGCGCCAGGAAGAGCGCTTGTTGCTGTGCGCGCTGGATACGGTCGACTTTCCGGTAGTGTTTCTCGGCTGCCTGCTGGCGGGCGTGGTGCCGGTGGCGGTCAATACCCTGCTGACCGCCGACGACTACGCCTACATGCTCCAACACAGCGGTGCGCGCGCGGTGGTGGTGTCCGCGCCGCTGCTGCGGGTGATGCAGGGCGCGATCGACAAGAGCGGGCTGTCGCCGACCGTGATCCAGGCCGCGCCGCACGCCGGCGCCGCACCGTCATGCAGCGTTGGCGCAATGCTGGCGCGCACGCGCGCACCGGCACCGACTGCCAGCACCGGGCCCGACGACATGGCGTTCTGGCTGTACTCGTCGGGCTCCACTGGCCGGCCCAAAGGGACTGTGCATACCCACGCCAACCTGTTCCATACCGCCGACCTCTACGCGCGGCAAGTGCTGGGCATCCGCGAGGACGACGTGGTGTTCTCCGCGGCCAAGCTGTTCTTTGCCTACGGACTGGGCAATGCGCTGACCTTCCCGATGTCGGTCGGCGCCACCACCGTGCTGATGGCCGAGCGCCCCACGCCCGCGGCGGTGTTCAAACGGCTGTGCGAGCACAAGCCGACCGTGTTCTGCGGCGTGCCGACACTGTTCGCCGGCATGCTGGCCGCGCCCGAGCTGCCGGCGCGCGCGCAAGTCGCCCTGCGCGTATGCACCTCGGCCGGCGAGGCGCTGCCGCGCGATATCGGCGAACGCTTCCTGGCGCATTTCGGCTGCGACATCCTCGACGGCATCGGCTCCACCGAGATGCTGCATATCTTCCTGTCGAACCGGCCGGGCGCGGTGCGCTACGGCACCACCGGCGTGCCGGTCCCCGGCTACGAAATCAGGCTGCTCGACGAGCAGGGCCAGCCGTGCGCCGCGGGCGAGATCGGTGAGCTTTACATCAAGGGCCCGAGCGCTGCGCTGATGTACTGGTGCAACCGCGACAAGAGCCGCGAGACCTTTGTCGGCGCCTGGACCCGCAGCGGCGACAAGTACCTGTGCGATGCGGACGGCTATTACACCTACGCCGGCCGCAGCGACGACATGCTCAAGGTCGGCGGCATCTACGTCTCGCCGTTCGAGGTCGAGGCCGCGCTGGCACAGCATCCGGCCGTGCTCGAAGCAGCGGTGATCGGCGTGACCGATGCCGACGAGCTGGTCAAGCCCAAGGCCTTCGTGGTGCTGCGCCCCGGCCGGCAATGGCACGACGGCATGGCGGCGGAGTTGCAGGCGTTTATCAAGTCGCGCCTGGCGCCGTACAAGTACCCGCGCCAGATCGAATGCGTGCCGGAACTGCCCAAGACCGCGACCGGCAAGATCCAGCGCTTCCGCCTGCGCCAGCGCGAGCAGGCCGTGCGCGGCTGAACTGTTTTAACCGATGCAACCTGACAAGGTATCCATGTCCAGCAGCCTGGTCGAGATCCCGTTCGACAACCGCAGCATCCAGATCGAGTACCAGTGGCTGCGCCCGCAGCGCGCGCAGCGTCCGCTGGTGGTGTTCCTGCACGAGGGCCTGGGCTCGGTCAGCATGTGGCGCGACTTTCCGCTGGACTTCTGCGAGGCCGGCGATTACCGCGGGCTGGTGTTTTCCCGCTACGGCTACGGCCGCTCGACGCCGCGGCCGCACGACGAGAAGTGGCGCCCCGATTTCATGCACCGGCAGGCGCGCGAGGCGCTGCCCGCGCTGTTCGATGCGCTCGAAATCGGACCCGGACGCGCGCACGGCGCGCCCTGGTTGCTCGGCCACAGCGACGGCGGTTCGATCGCGCTGATCCATGCGGCCAGCTTTCCGCGTGCCGTGGCGGGCATCACCGTGCTGGCGCCGCATATCGTGGTCGAAGACCTGTCGGTGCGCAGCATCGCGGCGACGCGCCAGGCCTACCTGGAAACCGACCTCCGCGAGCGGCTGGCGCGCCACCATGCGGATGTCGATTCCGCGTTCTGGGGCTGGAACGATATCTGGCTGGACCCGGAATTCCGCGGCTGGGACCTGCGCCCGCTGCTGTCCGCAATTGAATGCCCGGTGCTGGCGGTGCAGGGCGAAGAGGACGAGTACGGCACCATGGCGCAGATCGAGGGTATCCATCGATATGCCCCCCAGACCACCTTGCTTAAACTCGCGCGATGCGGACATTCGCCCCATCGCGACCAGAAAGATCCGTTGACGTTGGCCGCGGTTCGGCATATAAACGCCTATACTTCAAACCTAAAATAATTCGGCTTCCCGCCGATTGCGCAGGGGTTCCCGGTGCCAGAGGCGCCGGCGGCCCGTGGCAAGGGCAGGGGTGACCGGCAACGGTCCAGCGAGCCAACCGGCTTGACCACCAGGAGACACCATGCGTCGCTTCCCATCGCGCAGGCTTGCGCCTGCCTGCCTTGCCGTCGCCACCGTCTTTGCCATGGCCGGCGCTTCCGCGCAGCCCGCAGCCCCCGCGGCCGGCGCCCCCGCCGGCGGCAAGATCAAGGTAGGCTTCATGCTGCCGTACACCGGCACCTATGCCGCGCTGGGCAACGCCATCGAGAATGGCTTCCGCATGTACGTGCAGCAGCAGGGCGGCAAGCTGGGCGGCCGCGACATCGAGTACTTCAAGGTCGACGACGAGTCCGACCCGGCCAAGGCGCCGGAGAATGCCACCAAGCTGGTCAAGCGCGACCAGGTCGACGTGGTGGTCGGCACGGTGCATTCGGGCGTGCAGATGGGCATCGTCAAGGTGGCCAAGGAAAACAACACGCTGCTGATCATTCCCAACGCCGGCGTCGACGAGGCCACCGGGCCGCTGTGCGGGCCCAACATCTTTCGCACTTCTTTCTCGAACTGGCAGCCGGGCTATGCCATGGGCCAGGTGCTGGGCGAGCGCGGCCTGAAGAAGGTGGTGACGTTGACCTGGAAGTACGCCGCCGGCGAGCAGTCGGTCAAGGGCTTCAAGGAAGCGTTCGAGGCCAAGGGCGGCAAGGTGGTGAAGGAACTGAGCCTGCCGTTCCCCAATGTCGAATTCCAGGCGCTGATCACCGAAGTGGCATCGCTCAAGCCCGATGCCGTGTTCGTGTTCTTTGCCGGCGGCGGCGCGGTCAAGTTCGTCAAGGACTGGGCCGCGGCGGGGCTGAAGGACAAGATCCCGCTGTATGGCTCGGGTTTCCTGACCGACGGCACGCTCGAGGCGCAGGGCAACGCCGCCCAGGGGCTGGAAACCACGCTGCATTACGCCGACGGCCTGAGCAACGCGCGCGACAAGAATTTCCGCCTGGACTACGCCAAGACCTTCAAGCTGCAGCCCGACGTGTACGCGGTGCAGGGCTACGATGCCGCGCAGCTGCTGGCGGCCGGCGCCACCGCGGTGAAGGGCGACATGACGCGCAAGGCCGACCTGTACAAGGCCATGGGCGGCGCCCGCATCGACAGCCCGCGCGGGACCTTCACGCTGTCCAAGGCGCACAACCCGGTGCAGGACTTCTACCTGCGCAAGGTGGACGGGCGCGAGAACAAGGTCAGTTCCGTGGCGGTGAAGGCGCTGGCCGATCCGGCGCGCGGGTGCAGGCTGTAGGACGCTCCATTCCTGCGTGTTTGCTCCCCTCTCCCGCCTGCGGGAGAGGGGCGGGGGCGCGGGCAGGAGTCTCCACGGCGTGAAGGACTTCTCGCACAGCGAGCGCCGGCCCTCTCCCCCAACCCCTCTCCCGCTAGCGGGAGAGGGGAGCTTGCCACCAGCATGCGTGGCGCTATCGATTCCTTGATGTATTGCCCCGCATGGACATCGTCTCCTTCCTCATCCAGTGCCTGAACAGCGTCCAGTACGGCCTGCTGCTGTTCCTGGTCGCCAGCGGCCTGACGCTGATCTTCGGCATCATGGGCGTGATCAACCTGGCGCACGGCAGCTTCTACATGCTGGGCGCCTACCTGGCGTTCACGCTGGCGGGACTGACCGGCAACCTGTTCATCGCCATTCCGCTGGGAATCGTGCTGGCGGTGGCGTTCGGCTATGTGCTGGAGTGGGCCTTCTTCAGCTACCTGTACGAGCGCGACCACCTGCAGCAGGTGCTGATGACCTATGGCCTGATCCTGGTGTTCGAGGAGCTGCGCAGCATCCTGGTCGGCGACGACGTGCACGGCGTGCAGGTGCCGGCGCTGCTCGACGGCGCGCTGCCGATCGGCAACGACATGACGTACCCGGTGTACCGCCTGTTCATTTCCGCCATCTGCCTGGTGGTGGCGCTGGCGATGTACTACGTGATCCGGCGCACGCGCCTGGGCATGATGATCCGCGCCGGCGCGACCAATCGCGAGATGGTGCAGTCGCTCGGCATCAATATCACCGTGCTGTACCGCTTCGTGTTTGCGCTGGGCGTGGCGCTGGCGGTGCTGGCCGGCATGATCGCCGCGCCGGTGTCGTCGGTCTATCCCGGCATGGGCGCGCAGGTGCTGATCGTCTGTTTCGTGGTGGTGGTGATCGGCGGCATCGGCTCGGTCAAGGGCGCGCTGGTGGCGTCGCTGTTGCTGGGCTTTGTCGATACCTTCGGCAAGGTGTTCTGGCAGGAGGCGGCCGGCGTGCTGATCTACCTGCTGATGGCGGTGATCCTGCTGTGGAAGCCGCAGGGGCTGTTCAAGGCGGGATGACATGAATCCGACGACATTGCCGACGCGCGGGCACGCCGCGCGCAACGCCACGCTGGCCACCGCGCTGGGCTGGCTGGTGGCCTTTGCGGTGCTGGCCGCGCTGCCGCTGCTGCTGACCGCGGACAGCCACAAGTTCTATATCGAGCTGCTCAGCAAGGTGATGATCATGGCGATCTTCGCGCTGTCGCTGCAGCTGCTGATCGGCTACACCGGGCTGGTCAGCCTGGGCCATGCCGCCTACTTCGCCATGGCGGCCTATGCCACCGCCATGCTGGCGCCGCAGGGCGGACCGGGCAACGGCTGGGTGCTGCTGGCCGGCGCGCTCGCGGCATCGGCCGCGCTGGCGCTGGTGGTGGGCGCGCTGGTGCTGCGCACGCGCGGGGTGTATTTCATCATGGTGACGCTGGCGTTCGCGCAGATGGTGTATTTCGTGTTCCACGACACCAAGGTCGCGGGCGGCAGCGACGGCACCTATATCTACTTCCGGCCGGAGTTTCCCGTGCCCGGCGAGCGCCTGCTGACGGTGAACGACCCGATGCATTTCTACTGGCTGGTGTGGCTGGGGCTGGTGGCGACCGTGGCGGTGCTGATGCTGGTGCTGCGCTCGCGCTTCGGCCACGCGCTGGTCGGCATCCGCCACAACGAGCAGCGCATGCGCGCGGCCGGCTATGCCACCTACCGCTACCAGCTTGGCGCCTTTGTTGGGGGCGGCCTGCTGGCGGGGCTGGCCGGGTTTCTCTATGCGATCCAGTTCGGCTTCGTCAATCCGGAGATCGCGTCGTGGCACCAGTCGGGCAACGCCATGCTGATGGTGATCCTGGGCGGCGTCGGCAGCCTGGCCGGCGCGGTGCTGGGCGCGTTCTCGTTCGTGCTGCTGGCCGAGTGGTTCAGTACGCTGACCAAGCACTGGCAGCTGCTGATGGGCGGCTTCATCATTGTCGCGGTGGCGCTGTTGCCGCGCGGGCTGGTCAGCCTGCCGTCGGTGCTGCGGCACGGGCGCCGCCGGCGCAATGGCGATGCCGGCTCCGGCACCGGCGAAGCCCCTGCGGAGCCGCGCAGCCATACGGAGGCCGCATGAACGCGCACGCCACCCCCGTCCTCGAGGCGCAGCAGCTGACGCGGCGCTTCGGCGGCCTGACCGCCGTCGCCGGAGTCGACCTGACGCTGGCATTGCATGAGATCCACGCCGTGATCGGGACCAATGGCGCGGGCAAGTCGACCCTGATCAATATGCTGTCCGGCGAATTGCCGGTGTCGTCCGGGCGGCTGCGCCTGAAGGGCGAGGACGTGACCGGCTGGTCGCAGCCGCGCCTGGCACGCCATGGGGTGGGGCGCAGCTACCAGCGCAATAACATCTTCCTGCCGCTGACGGTGCGCGAGAACTGCCGGCTGGCGGCGCAGTCGCGCGCGCAGCGCGCCTGGCGGCTATGGGAAAGCGCCCAGGGCTGCCGCACCGCCGCGACGCTCGCCGACGAGGCCATGGAGCGCGCCGGGCTCGAACACCTGGCTGACCGGCGCGCCAGCGATCTTGCGCACGGGCAGAAGCGCCAGCTGGAGGTGGCGATGTGCCTGGCCACGCAGCCGGTCGCGCTGCTGCTCGACGAGCCGCTGGCCGGCATGGGCGCGGAAGAGTCGGCACGGATGCTGGCGCTGCTGCGCGGGCTGCGCGAAGGCCACGCCATCCTGCTGGTGGAGCACGACATGGACGCGGTGTTCTCGGTCGCCGACCGCATCACCGTGATGGTCAACGGCGCCGTGATCGCCACCGGCAGCCCCGAGGCGATCCGCACCAACCATGAAGTCCAGGTCGCCTACCTGGGCGAGGAAGAGGACGAGGCCGCATGAACCAGCAGAACCCCGCACCGGCCCCCGCCACGCCGATGATCGAGGCCACCGGCATCAACGCCTGGTACGGCTCCAGCCACGTGCTGCGCGATATCGACTTCACCGTCGGCGCGGGCGAGACGGTCGGGCTGCTGGGGCGCAACGGCATGGGCAAGAGCACGCTGTTGCGCACGCTGCTGGGCCATGTGCGCCAGCGTCAGGGCCGCATCCGCGTGGCCGGCCGCGACGTCTCGCGCGCGCAGCCGTTCGAGGTGGCACGCCTCGGCGTGGCCTACGTCCCCGAAGGGCGCGGCATCGTCCCCAGCCTGTCGGTACGCGAGAACCTGCTGATGGCGGCACGCAAGGGCTGCCATGGCCGCAGCGACTGGGACGAGGCGCGCGTGCTCGACCTGTTCCCGCGCCTGAAGGAACGCCTGTCCCATGGCGGCCAGCAACTGTCCGGCGGCGAGCAGCAGATGCTGTCGATCGGCCGCGCGCTGATGACGAATCCGGATTGCCTGGTGCTGGACGAGGCCACCGAAGGACTGGCGCCGCGCATCGTCCGCGAGATCTGGGCGGTGATCGCCACGGTGCGCGGCACCGGCATCGCGTCGGTGGTGGTCGACCGCAACTTCCGCTCGGTGCTGGCGCACGCGGACCGAGCCGTGGTGCTGGAAAAAGGCCGGGTCGTGCTGTCCGGCCCCGCCTCGGACCTGGCTGGCAAGCCCGAAGCGCTGGACCGGTACCTCGGCGTCTGAGTAGAGAGCGGCTTATAACGCACTATTGTTGCCCGGCCGCAACGGCACTTGCGGGCGCAAGGTATCGCTGTTTTGCTCTCGCGGGGCTTGACCATCCGCCACTTCCCTCCCATTCTTCCGAAGTCACGAAAGCGGCATCCCTGTTTGCCGCAGTGGTCGATAGTCGACAGTTCCACTAGAATTGCGCGCGTTTGTGCAATGCAATAAGAACCGCACCCAGCACCGGCCCCGGATTCGCAGCAAGCTGTTGCGCCGGATCTGACCGGCCCGCTGCAGAGCCAACAAACCTGCCGGCGTTCGGTCGGGCAGACCCAACTTCATGACCCAAGCCACAACCAGCCATTATTTTGTCGAGAGTCCCAGCACGCGCGCGCTGGTGCTCGGCGCGGTAGGCGTCGTCTTCGGCGACATCGGCACCAGCCCGCTCTACGCCCTCAAGGAATGCTTCAGCAAGGAGCACGGCATCGCCTTCAGCACGGATGCCGTGCTGGGCGTGATCTCCATGCTGTTCTGGGCCATGATCATCGTGGTCTCGATCAAATACGTGGTGTTCGTGATGCGGGCCGACAACGACGGCGAAGGCGGCGTGCTGGCGCTGATGGCGCTGGTGCTGCGCAGCGTGGCGCCGCGCTCCGGCAAGGCGAAGCTGCTGATGATGCTGGGCATTTTCGGCGCCTGCATGTTCTACGGCGACGCGGTGATCACGCCGGCGATCTCGGTGCTGTCGGCGGTGGAGGGGCTGGAGATCGCCGCGCCGCAGCTGGCGCAATTCGTGATACCGATCACGCTGGTGATCCTGGCGGGGCTGTTTCTGATCCAGCGCCACGGCACCGCGGCGGTGGGCAAGCTGTTCGGGCCGGTGATGACGGCGTGGTTCCTGGCGCTGGGCGCACTGGGCGTCTACAACTTGGTGCAGGCGCCGGAGATCCTGAAGGCGGTGAATCCCTACTACGGCATTTCCTTCCTGCTCGAGCACGCGCTGCAGGCGTTCATCGTGCTGGGCTCGGTGTTCCTGGTGCTGACCGGGGCCGAGGCGCTGTATGTCGACATGGGCCACTTCGGCGCGCGCCCGATCCGCATCGGCTGGTTCATCCTGGTGATGCCGTGCCTGATGCTGAACTACTTCGGCCAGGGCGCGATGCTGCTGAACAATCCGGCCGGCGCCGAGAACCCGTTCTACCTGATGGTGCCGGAGCTGCTTCTGATCCCGATGGTGCTGCTCGCCACCTGTGCCACCGTGATCGCCTCGCAGGCGGTGATTTCGGGTGCGTATTCGCTGACCAGCCAGGCAATCCAGCTCGGCTTCCTGCCGCGCATGCGGGTGCGCTACACCTCGGCCGCGGAGATTGGCCAGATCTACCTGCCGGTGGTCAACTGGATGCTGCTGGCGCTGGTGTTCGGCGTGGTGATCTCGTTCAAGAAGTCCGAGAACCTGGCGGCTGCCTATGGCATCGCGGTGACCACCACCATGGTCATCACCACCATCCTCGCGACGGTGTGCATGCGCAATGTCTGGAAATGGAATCCGGCGCTGGTCGCGATGCTGGGCGCGGCCTTCCTAGTGGTCGACCTGTCGTTCTTCGCCGCCAACCTGCTCAAGGTCGCCGAGGGCGGCTGGTTCCCGCTGCTGCTGGGCAGCAGCGCGTTCTTCCTGCTGATGACGTGGTACAGCGGGCGCAAGCTGCTGCGCGCGCGCAGCCTGGAAGACGGCATCCCGCTCGAGCCCTTCATCGCCGGCCTGCTGGCGCATCCGCCGCACCGGGTCGAGGGCACCGCGGTGTTCCTGACCGGCAACACTGACTCGGTGCCGGTTTCGCTGCTGCACAACCTGAAGCACAACCGCGTGCTGCATGAGCGCGTGGTATTCCTTAACTTCATCACGCGCGACGTGCCGTACGTCGATGATGACCAGCGCCTGAGCTGCAAGGACCTGGGCGGCGGCGTGTTCATCCTGAAGTCCGAGTACGGCTTCAAGGAAACGCCGGACGTGCAGAAGGTGCTGGACCTCGCCGATCGCAAGCTGGACATGCATTTCGAGCTGATGGAGACCTCGTTCTTCATCGCCCGCGAATCGGTGATCCCGTCCAAGCTGCCGGGCATGCCGATGTGGCGCGAAAGCCTGTTCGCGTGGATGCACCAGAACGGCGCCAAGCCGTCGGACTTCTTCCAGATCCCGGCCAACCGGGTCGTCGAACTGGGCACCAAGGTCGAGATCTGAGCGCGCGCGGGCCGCACCGCCGCCCTCTCCGCCAGCCCCCGGGCCCTGCGCCGCCAGGCGCCCCGGGGGCTTTTCTTTTTGGCCGCGCTTTGACCCCACGACCCCGCGGCGGGGCACAGGTCCCGGAAAACGGCCAGCCGGCAGCCCGATCCGGGACCGTGGCCTCATGCGGCGAGCCGGTCCGCGTCCGACAATGCGTCCCTCAGCTTGTCTCAGTCCCGCGCCTTGCGGCAGTTCCCTCATCGGCGCGGCGGCCTCCAGACTGCCCCAGCACTCCCCGGAACCCCGGAGTCCGGCGCCACGCCGCTGCCCTGATGGGATGGCAGCCGGCCGGCGCCAGGCCATGGCTTGCACGGCACGGGCGATCCCGTGCAGCCGCGCCGTTTTCTCGTCGATCGCCCGCATGACGGACCTGCCGGGGCGGACCTGCGGCCGGCTACCGCAGTTGGAGATTGCAATGCATAGGAATCTTGCCCAGACCCTCGTTGCCGCTGCCGCACTCGCCGCCGGCTTGAGCCAGGCGGCCCACGCCGGCGCTTACGGCGAAGCCCTGGCCGCGGCCGTGCCGCGCCACACCGCCGAGCGCGACGCCTTTACCGAGGGCGCGCGCAGCCCGGCCGCAGCGACCGTGCTGCTGCCCGTGGTGGCGCGCGGCAATCTTTCCGTGTGCCGCGTGCGCGGCTTTGAACCGAGCCAGG
>JABFVP010000245.1 GCA_013362725.1 Cupriavidus sp. | reverse complement strand
GGGGGCTGCATGCGCCGGTGATCCCATGGCCTGCCTGACAACAACGCAGCATCTTTTCAGTGGGCTTCCCATGCGCCGACCAGACCAAGAAGCCAGACAAGACAGCCATGCGAGTTGCATCCCCCTTCTTCCGACCTTATCCGCGCGGCGGTGGCGACGGCCAGGCCGCGCCGCCATGGCGGCGCTGCTTGCGCTCGCCGGGTGCCTGAGCACGGCCGCGCGCGCGGCGCCTGCGATCCAGCTGGGCTACGGCTTCGACGACAGCCATCGCGTGCAAAAGGCGGAGATAGCCATGCTGTGGGACTCGGGCCTGGCGTGGGGCAATCCGCAGGGCTGGCAGGTCGACCTGCAATGGGAGGTCAATGTTGCGCGCTGGCTCAGCGACAGCAACAACAATCCGAACGATCTGTGGGAGTTCGGCGCGTCGCCGGTGGCGCGTATCGCCTGGTGGCGCCACACCTGGGTGCCGTTCCTGGAGCTGTCGGTGGGCGCGCGGCTGCTGAGCGGCACGCGCACCTCCGACGATCACGTGATCTCAAGCGCGTTCCAGTTCTCGGAATACGCCGGCCTGGGCGTGATGCTTGGCAAGGACCGCAACTTTGCCGCGGGCTACCGCATCCAGCATCTGTCCAATGGCGGCATCAAGGAGCCCAACCCTGGCACCACCTTCCACGTCATCTACCTGCGCTACCGATTCTGACGGGCCGGTCATGCGCCCCACCCTGCGCCCCGCCCTGCGTTTCGAAGAGGATGCGGGTGGCATCGTCGGCCGGGAAGAAGCATTCGATGCGCAGCTCCTGCAGCGTGACGTCCTGCGGAATGCCAAGCGTGGTCAGCGTCGAGAACAACGACGCGCGGAAGGCCCCGGCATGCAGCACCACCGGCAACAGCGGCGGCGGCGGGCCATCGCTGCCGTCGTCCTCGGGCAGCAGCACGCCGCCAGGGCCGACCATGTCCGGATGCCAGTCGGCGATGCGCGCGAACAGCGCGCGCGCGGTCTGGTCGTGCGCCTGCACCTGCAGCTCCTGCCACACGCGCCGCAACAGGTAGCGGCCGACCTGGCGCGCGTTCTCTATCACCGGCCACAGGCCGTCGGGGTCGAACACCGTCAGCATCAGGTTGATCCGGTGCGGATCGTCGGCAAGCGAGGCCGGCGGGCGGCCGCCGAGCAAGGTGTCGAACATGCGCCGGTAGGCGGCATTGGCGTCGACCAGGTTCCAGAAGCGGTCCAGCACCACGGCCGGGTACGGCTCCTGCTTGGCCAGGATCAGGGCGATCGCCTGCTGCACCATTTGCAATGGCGGCGCGGTCAGCGCGTGTTCGCTGTAGGCCGGGGCGAAGCCGCTGGCGAGCAGCAGCCGGTTGCGCTGGCGCAGCGGCACGCCCAGGCGCTCGGCAAGGGCCAGCACCATCTCGCGGCTGGGGCGGGCGCGCCCGGACTCGAGAAAGGAGATGTGGCGCTGCGAGACCCCGGCGGCCAGCGACAGCGCCAGTTGGCTGTAGCCGCGTTTGCCGCGCCAGTAGCGCAACAGTCCGGGGAAGTCGAGCGTGGCCTCGGAGGCAGGGGTCAGCGTTTCCATGCGGGCTATTACAGCATGGCGGCGGCCTCGCCGCGAATACCTGCCAGGTAATCGCAGCCATCCATCGACTAGCCGATGGCCGCAAACGCGCCACCGTTTGCGACGGGCGCGTCACAGTGGCGATGTCCTGTAACAGGCGAATGGTATGCTTGATCTTTTCAGACACCCGGCGCGCAGAGGGCGCGCACCCTGATGGAAATTGCCATATTACTGGCGCTGATCCTGCTGAACGGCCTGTTTGCGATGTCCGAGATTGCACTCGTTACAGCCCGTAAGGCACGCCTGCAACGCCAGATCGAGAACGGCGACCGCGGCGCAATTGCCGCGGCCAAGCTGGGCGAGGATCCCACCCGCTTCCTCTCGACCGTGCAGATCGGCATCACCTCGATCGGCGTGCTCAACGGCGTGGTCGGCGAATCTACGCTGGCGCAGCCATTGGGCCTGTGGCTGCAGGGTTTCGGCATCTCGGAAACCACCGCCAGCTATGTGGCCACCGCGATCGTGGTGGCCGGCCTGACTTATTTTTCCATCGTGCTGGGCGAACTGGTGCCCAAGCGCCTGGGCCAGATGGCGCCCGAGGCCATCGCGCGCCTGGTGGCGCGCCCGATCGGCTGGCTGGCCGTGGCCTCGACCCCTTTCGTCAAGCTACTGTCGAGCTCCACGCGGCTGGTGCTGCGGCTGCTGGGCACCCAGGTCGACCGCGGCCCCGGCGTGACCGAGGAAGAAATCCACGCGCTGCTGGTGGAAGGCTCCGAAGCCGGCGTGATAGAGCAGCATGAGCACACCATGGTGCGCAATGTGTTCCGGCTGGATGACCGCCAGCTGGCGTCGCTGATGGTGCCACGCGGCGACGTCGTCTACCTCGACGTGGAAGCCACGATGGACGAGAACCTGCGCCGCATCGAAGAATCCGACCACTCGCGCTTCCCGGTGGTGCGTGGCGGCATGCACGACATCATCGGCGTGGTGAGCGCGCGCCAGCTGCTGGCGCGCCGGCTGCGCGGGGAGGAAGCCGACCTGCAGGCGGCGGTGCAGCCTGCGGTGTTCGTGCCCGAAAGCGTGACCGGTATGGAACTGCTGGAAAACTTCCGCGCCTCGGGCGGGCAGATCGCCTTTGTCATCGACGAATACGGCGAGGTGCTAGGCCTGGTGACGCTGCAGGATCTGATCGAGGCCATCACCGGCGAATTCAAGGCCGAGGCCGCCGGCGAGCAATGGGCGGTCCAGCGCGACGACGGCTCGTGGCTGCTCGATGGCCTGATCCCCATCCCCGAACTGAAAGACCGTATCGGCCTGCGCCAGGTACCCGAGGAAGAAAAGGAGCGCTACCACACGCTGTCCGGCATGCTGCTGTTGCTGCTGGGGCGCCTGCCCCAGATTGCCGACACGGTGCAATGGGCCGACTGGCGCTTCGAGATCATCGACATGGACGGCAAGCGCATCGACAAGGTGCTGGCCGAGCGCCTGCCGCCGCAGGACGGGCCCGAGGAAGAAACCACCGGCTGAGCATCGGAGGCCGGCATCACGGTTTAAGCTGCGGCGTCAATCGCATCTTCCCTGGATCGAAGGCGCCGCATTGATCCAAATCAAATGCAGTTGCAGCCGAATCACTTTGGCGCAATCTGCAACGTCCCTTCCCCTGCCCTTCGCTTATGATCGGGCTTCGCGGCCCGCAGGCGGCCGCGGCACGCATGGCTGCCTGACCGGCAACGACGGCGATCGCAGCAAGCCGACGGCCTGCAGAAGAACCATTTCAGACAGGGGAGACGCGTGCGCCGCAAGCCATTGTCCGGCGGCCCGCAAGATCATGCATGGATCCTGATGCCGACGACCTCGTCGAAAGCGCTGCCAGCGGCAGCAGGGGCGCGATGCAACCGTCCGCGCTGGTATGCGCGCTGACCACGCGCCGCGCCCGGGCCGGCCCGCCGGCGGCGATCCTGGCCATCCGCCTGGACCGCTTTGCCAGCGCCGGTGAAACCCTCGGAGTTGGCCGCGCCGCCAGGCTGCGCGGCATCGTGCAGGCGCGCATCGCCTGCCTGCTGCCGCCGGGCGCATTCATGCACTGGATTTCCGCGGCCGACCTGGTGGTCATCACTGCGCTGCCAGCCGGCGTGCCCGATCCTGGGCAGGTGGCCAGCCGCGTAGCCGAAGACCTGTCCCGGCCTTTTGCACTGGACGGCTTCGAGCTGCGCCTGTCGTGCAGCATCGGCGTGGCCAACGATCATGCCGACATCCCGGCCGAGCGCAGCCTGCAACAGGCATTCGACGCCATGCTGCGGGTCAACCGCCAGGGCGGCGCCGGCCTGGCGCGCGCCGACAAGCCCTTGTCCCTGCCCGCGGCCCCGGTGCTGGCGGCGCTGCCCGATGCACTCGAACGCGGCGAGCTGAGCCTGCAACTGCAGCCGCGCGCCGATCTTGCCGGCGCCAACGTCAGCGGCTACACGGTGCGGCTGCGCTGGCAGCATCCCGTGCTCGGCCGCGTGCCGCCGCAAGACTTCCTGCCCGGCGTCGAAGCGCTCGGGCTGGTCGGCCGCATCGGCAACTGGCTGCTGGAGAGCGCGCTGCCGCTGGTCCGCGCCGCCGGGACCATCGCCCCGCTGCAGTTCACCCTGCTGGCCTCGAGCGCCCAACTGCATCGCCCGCAAATGGTGGAAGCCCTGGCGCAGGCGCTCGATGCGGGCGGCATCACGCCGGAGCACTTGTGCATCGAATTGCCGGCCAGCACGGTTCCGACCGACGCCCACCTGATCGACCGCTTTGCCGCGCTGCGCCGGCGCGGGCTGCAGCTGGCCCTGGGCGATTTCGACGACAGCCCGGCCTGCCGCGACGCCCTGGCGACGCTGCATCCGGATGCCGTCACGCTGGACGCGCGCGGCCTCGGCCATACCCTCGAGGCCCGCTGCCGTGCCGACAGCCTGCGCGAAGCCTGCCGTGCGGCGCGGCGCGCCGGCGCGTCGGTCTGCGCCAAGGGCATCGAAACGCGCCAGCAGCTGGAGGCGGTGCGTGGCTGGGGTTGCCACAGCGTGCAGGGCTATTTGCTGGCGCAGCCGTTCCCGGCCGTGTGGCTGCTGCAGACCCATGCGGCGATCCAGCAGCGCGCCCGCGCCTTGCTGGCGCCGCCGGCCTGAGCAGCAGGCGCCGTGCGCCCGGTGGCATGATTTACAAATTGCGACATACCAGCTATCAAAGCCGCGCGCAGCAGCGGTAAAATCCGCGTCAATCCCAAAATTCGGAGAATCGCTCGATTCTCGACCCTATCGAAAGGAGCCCGGCGTGAAGAAAGGTTGGATCTGGTGCGTTTTGTTTGCCACTCTGTTGGCCGGTTGCAACACGATGGCGGGGCTCGGCCAGGACATTCAGCGCGGCGGCCAGAAGCTGGAAAGCTCGGCAGAACGGCACAAGTAAGCCGGCCAGGGCTGCATCGACAGCAAAACGGCACGCCGATGGCGTGCCGTTTTGCTTTGTTGCGCACCGCTCAGGGCTTGCCGCGCAGAGCCCTGGCCTGTTCGGCCAGCGCGCGGATGCGCCCCCAGTCGCCACCGGCGACGGCATCCTTGGGCACCACCCACGACCCCCCCACGCATACCACATTGGGCAGCGCCAGGTACGACGGCGCCAGCGCGGCATCGATGCCGCCGGTCGGGCAGAAGCGCAGCTGGGGCAGCGGCCCGCCCAGCGACTTCAGCATCGGCACCCCGCCCGCGGCCTGCGCCGGGAAGAACTTGAGGAAGGTGAAGCCGGCTTCCAGCGCCGCCATGGCTTCGCTGGCGGTGGCGACGCCGGGCAGCAGCGAAATCCCGGCGCCTCGCGCGCCCGCGGCCAGCGTCGGCGTCAGGCCGGGCGAGACCGCAAACTGGGCGCCCGCCTCGCGCACCGCGTGCAGTTGCTCCACGCTCAGCACCGTGCCGGCACCGACGCACGCTTGCGGCAGCGCCGCCGCGACGGCACGGATCGCTGCCAGCGCCACCGGGGTGCGCAGCGTGATTTCCAGCAGCGGCAAGCCACCGGTGACCAGCGCCTCGCTGACATGCAGGGCCTCGTCGACCGAGTGGAATTCCAGCACCGGGATCACCGGCACATCGGCAAGGCGTTGAAGCAGCGGGGAAGTCTGGTTTGGCATGGCGATCTCGCGGTAGATGGGTTCAGGAAAACATCAGGGTCGGGCAGCGGCTCAGGCAATCACCGATACCGACTGCGCCAGCCGCGCCAGCACGGTCTGCGCATCCGGAATCGGCGCCACCGCGCCATAGCCGGTGGTCGACAGTGCCGCCGCCACGTTGGCATAGCGCGCGGCCTCGAACGGATCGGCGCCCGCCGCCAGCCGCGCGACGAAACTGCCGCCGAAGCAGTCGCCCGCGCCCGTGGCATCGACCGGCTTGACCGGATAGGCCGGCACCAGGCTGCGGGACTCGGGCGTGGCGATATACGAGCCCTCTTCCCCCAGTTTCAGCGCGACCAGCCCGATGCCGCAGCCGAGCAGGTAGTCGGCGATGGCATCGCGGTCGTCCAGCCCGGTCAGCACGGTGATGTCGTCCCAGCTGGGCAGGCATACGTCTGTCATCCGGAAGGCTTCGCGCATGATGCCGCGCGCGCGCGCCAGCGAGCACAGGCGCAGGCGCAGGTTGGTGTCGAGCGTGACCCTGGTGCCGGCCTTGCGCGCATGCTCCATCGCTTCCAGGCCGGCATCGCACGCACTGGTGCTGATCGCGAGGCTGATGCCGGACAGATGCAGGTAGCGCGCCGCGGCTATGGCACCGAGCGGCAGCTGTTCATGCTGGTAGCGGCTGGCAGCCGAGCCTTCGCGCAGGTAGTCGAAACGGTGGCCGTGGTTGTCGTGCGAGACAAAGTAGACACCGGTGGGAGCACTTGCGTCGACGTGCACATGCCGGGTGTCGACGCGCTCCTGCGTCCACAGTGCGCGCAGACGCTCGCCGAAGGTATCCGCACCGACCGCGCAGATATAGCCGGTGCTCGCGCCCTGGCGAGCAGCGGCAATGCAGAAGTTTGAGGTATCGCCGCCAAAACCTTGCAGGTAGCGCGAGGGATCGTCCGGCTGCTGATTGAATTCAACCAGCGGCTCGCCATAGGCCAGGATGTCGATGCTCATGGGGCGGCTTGCCTCAGAAGAAGGTTTGGACGATGTCGATCACGCGCAGGTCGCGATCCAGCACCGGGATATGGCGCCACTTGTCGAAGGTCAGGCACGGGTGCGAGATATCGAAGGCGATCATGTCGCCGACCCGGATGTCGTCGCCCGGCCGGATCTGCAGGTAGGCGTGCTGGTCCATCATGCCGGTGACCTCCCAATGCGCGGGCACATCCACCGGCGCCTCTTCACCCGGACGGTAGCGGCGCGCCGGGATCGGCATGCCGGCGTCGAAGGCGGCATCGCGCTTGCCCATGCCGATGATGACGCGGTCCGGTTCCGGAATCGACTGCACATAGGCCCACAGCTGCAGCGCTGGCAGCAAACCCTCGCGCATTTTCTGCGCGACCGGGTTGCTCGCCAGGATGCGCTGCTGCGCGGCGCGGTAGATGCCCACATCGAGTGTCAGGTAGCAGCCGGGACGCAGCACGATGTCGATCGGCGCGCCGATGTCGGTGCGCGCGAACTCCTCGGCCACCACGTCGTACCAGGCCGAGCCCGCGCCCGACATCACCACCGGGCTGCGGCCGAAGCGGCCTTGCGCGGCCAGTTGCTTCGTCACCGCCACGGTAAGCTGCAGGAACTTGCGGATATCGGCCTCTTCCTTCAGCACGCCCTCGTAGATTTCCACGCCGGCCAGCGACAAGGCGTCGGGCCAGCGCGCCAGCGCGTCGAGCACAGCCTGCTGCTGGGCGTCGTCGCGCACGCCGGTGCGCCCGCCTTCGACGCCCAGCTCGAGCAGCACCTGCAGCGTCTGTCCGCGCTCCTTGAAAAACTTGCCGAGCTGGTCGACCAGCTCGGCCGAATCTACCAGCGCGAAGAATTCGAACGCCGGATCGCGCAGCAGGTCCGCGATGATTTCCATATTGCGGCGGCCGACCAGCTGGTTGGCCATCAGCACGCGCTTGACGCCATGCGCATGCGCTGCCGCGGTCTGGTGCGCGGTGGCCAGGGTGATGCCCCAGGCGCCGGCATCGAGCTGCCGGGCAAACAGCTTGGGCGCCATGGTGGTCTTGCCATGCGGCGCCAGCTGCACGCCGTACTCGTTCATGAAGCGGCGCATCCATTCCAGGTTGTGCGCAAGCCGGTCTTCATAGAGGACCGCGGCAGGCAGGCTCAGTTCTTCCTGCAACAGGTTCCAGCCGGTCTGGCCGGCCGCATCCGGGGCGATCGGCGCCTCCATCCGGCCCAGCGCCTTGTTGAGCGGATCGATCACGCCAGCCTGATACTTTATTTCACGCATCCCTGTCATCACCCTGAAAAAATCTGATTGACGTAATGATAGCCCTGAAAATAAGATATTTCATCCCTGTTATAAAGTAACACCGTGCGCTGAGACCGGAGCAGTGCGCTACCAGGAAGGACGCGCGCACCAGGCGCCAGTCACTGTTATAGCCCCTGCTCGCGCCGACTGCAGATTTCGTCACATAACGGTTCGAATCCGCTTCGCCACCTCGCCCCACCACCGAACATGACCGCGCCCTTCGACATCCTGACCCGCATCGCCGAGCGCGGCCCCGCGCTGCGGCTGGCCGAGCAGAAGGTGGCGCAGGTGGTGCTGGAAGACCTGGCCGGCGCGGCGGCGGCGAGCATCAATGAGCTGGCCCGCCAGGCCGGCGTCAGCGAGGCCAGCGTAACGCGCTTTGCCAAGGCCATCGGCTGCCGCGACGTGCGCGACCTGAAGCTGCGCCTGGCCCAGGCCGCGGCGGTGGGCGCGCGCTTTCTGCAGCCCGGCAACGTTCCCGCCGCCGAAGCCGCGCCGGCCACGCTTGCCGACAGCATCCACGCCGACATCCTTACCGCGCTGGAAGCCAACCGCGGCCTGCTCGATACCCAGCGCATCGAGCAGGCCGGCCGCCTGTTGCTGGGCGCACGCATGGTCTACGCTTTTGGCATGGGCGGCGGCTCGTCTTTCATGGCCGACGAAGCGCGCCACCGCCTGGCGCGCCTTGGCCTGCCGGTGGCCAGCTACCAGGACGCGCTGCTGCAGAAGATGGTGGCGGCCACGCTGGGCCGCGACGACGTGGTGCTGGCCTTCTCGGCCAGCGGCCGCGTGCCGGAGATGCTGGCCAGCTGCGATATCGCGCGCGAGTACGGCGCCCGCCTGGTGGCCGTGACCGCGCTGGGATCGCCGCTGGCCGCGCGCGCCGACGTGCTGCTGCCGGTGCGCACGCTGGAGACGGATTTCATTTTCAAGCCATCGGCTTCGCGCTACGCCATGCTGATGGTGCTGGACGTGCTGGCCACGCAGTGCGCGCTGTTGCAGCCGGACCAGAGCAAGGAGCGCCTGCGCCGGCTCAAGTACGTGCTGGACAGCCATCGCGGCGACAGCGGCCCCGGCAAGGGCCCCGACAGCCGCCAGCCGCTGGGAGACTGACCATGCCACACCTGTTCGATACCCTGATCCGCTGCGTCACGCTGATCGACGGCTCCGGCGCGGCCGCGCGCCTGGCCGACGTGGCCTTGCGCGATGGCCGCATCGCCCGCATCGATGCGCCGGGCGCGATCGACCCCGATGCGGCCGCGCACGTGGTCGAGGGCGAGGGCCTGGTGCTCGCGCCCGGCTTTATCGACGTGCACACGCATGACGACACCAACGTGGTGCGCCAGCCTGAGATGACGCCCAAGCTGTCGCAGGGCGTGACCACGGTGGTGGTCGGCAACTGCGGCATCAGCGCCGCGCCGGTCACGCTGGCGGGCGCTCCTCCCGACCCGATGAACCTGCTGGGCCACGCCGACGACTTCCGCTATCCGGATTTCAAGGCCTATGTCGATGCGGTCGCGGCCGCGCAGCCCGCGGTCAACGTTGCCGCGCTGGTGGGCCATACCGCGCTGCGCAGCAACCATATGGACCGCTTCGACCGCGCCGCCACGCCGCAGGAAATCGAGGCGATGCGCGCGCAGCTCGAAGAAGCGCTGCAGCACGGCGCGCTGGGCCTGTCGACGGGCCTGGCCTATGCCAACGCCTTCAGCGCGCCGACCGACGAAGTGCTGGCGCTGGCCGAACCGCTGGCCAAGGCCGGCGCGCTCTACGCCACCCACTTGCGCAGCGAATTCGCCGAGATTCTCGAGGCCATGGACGAGGCCTTCCGCATCGGCCGCCATGCGCGCGTGCCGGTGGTGATCTCGCACCTGAAATGCGCCGGCGTGGCCAACTGGGGCCGCAGCACCGAAGTGCTGGACGCGCTCGACGGCGCGCAGCGCTGGCAGCCGGTCGGCTGCGACTGCTATCCCTACACCGCCAGCTCGTCCACGCTGGACCTGAAGCAGGTCACCGGCGACTTCGACATCATGGTGACCTGGTCCGAAGGCGCGCCCGAGATGGGCGGCCGCCTGCTCGCCGACATCGCCGCCGAATGGCAGGTCGACCTGCACGAAGCCGCGCGCCGGCTGATGCCCGCCGGCGCGGTCTACCACTGCATGGAAGACGCCGACGTCGACCGCATCCTGAGCCACCCGGCCACGGTGGTCGGCTCGGACGGCCTGCCCAACGACCCGCTGCCGCACCCGCGCCTGTGGGGCGCGTTCCCGCGCGTGCTGGGCCACTACGCGCGCGACCGCGAGCTGTTCCCGCTGACCGTGGCCGTCAACAAGATGACCGGCATGTCGGCCGAGCGCTTCGGCCTGAGCCAGCGCGGCTTCGTGCGCGAGGGCTACTGGGCCGACCTGGTGCTGTTCGACGCCGCCACCATCCGCGACGCCGCCAGCTTTACCGATCCGATGCAACCGGCCGAGGGCATTGCCTCGGTCTGGGTCAACGGCGAGCTGTCATGGCAGCAGCGCCAGAGCACCGGCGTGCGCGCCGGCCGGTTCCTGCCTCGCGGTGCGGACTGACCCGCACGCACCGCCGCTTCCCTCCCCTATCCAACTCATTCCAGGAGTACCCATGGACATCAAACGATTCGGCGTCGAAGGCGGCACCGGTACCGGCGGCCAGCACATGCCCTTTGCCCGCGCAGTCGCGGCCGACGGCTGGCTCTACGTCTCCGGCCAGGTGCCGATGGTCAACGGCGAGGTTATCGACGGCGGCATCGTGCCCCAGACCCACCAGGCCATCAAGAACGTGCTGGCGATCCTGGCCGAGGCCGGCTACGGTCCCGAGCACGTCGTGCGCTGCGGCGTGTGGCTGGACGACACGCGCGACTTCGCCTCGTTCAACAAGATCTTCAAGGAATACTTCGGCGCCAACCCGCCCGCGCGCGCCTGCGTGCAGTCGAGCATGGTGGTCGATTGCAAGGTCGAGGTCGACTGCATCGCCTACAAGAAGCCGGCGGCCTGAGCCAGCCGCCCGCTTGATTCACAGCTTCCGCACTGTTTGCTTCCCTCTCCCGCACGCGGGAGAGGGACCGGGGGAGAGAGCCGGCCTCACCACCAAGTGAGCCGCCAGGGTGCTTGCTACTACGAGCCCTCTTCCCCACCACCTCGCCCCCCAGCGGGAGAGAAAACAAGAAAGCCAAACCTCTGCTGCCGCCACAAGCGGCGCTTTTTTCCACGCAAGGAGACAATATGGGTGCCGTCACCGGAACCACGCTCTTGGTGTATGCGCTGATCGCAGTGATCGCACTGGTGGTGCTGATCGCTCGCTACAAGCTCAACCCGTTCATTACCCTGGTCGTCGTCTCGGTGCTGCTCGGCTTTGCCGTGGGCATGCCGATGAGCGACATCGTCAAATCCTTTGAAGCCGGTGTCGGCGGCACCCTGGGGCATATCGCGCTGGTGGTGGGCCTGGGCACCATGCTGGGCAAGATGATGGCCGAGTCCGGCGGCGCCGAGCGCATCGCCAACACGCTGATCGACTTCTTTGGCGCGAAGAACGTGCATTGGGCCATGGCCACGATCGCGTTTATCGTCGGCCTGCCGGTGTTTTTCGAAGTGGGTTTCGTGCTGCTGGTGCCGATCGCCTTCAACGTCGCCAAGCGCACCGGCACGTCGATGGTGCTGGTCGGCATCCCGATGGTGGCGGGCCTGTCGGTGGTGCACGGCCTGATCCCGCCGCACCCGGCCGCGCTGCTGGCGGTGACCGCGTACGGCGCCGATATCGGCAAGACCATCATGTACGCGCTGATCGTCGGCATCCCGACCGCGGCGCTGGCCGGCCCGCTGTTCGCCCGGCTGATGGACCGCTACGTCAAGCTGCCGGAACACAATCCCCTGGCCGAGCAGTTCACCGAAGAGGATGCGCGCGTCAAGGAATCGCACGAGCTGCCGGGCTTTGGCATCACGGTGTTCACCATCCTGCTGCCGGTAGTGCTGATGCTGATCGGCAGCTGGGCCGACCTTTTCACCACGCCCAAGACCTTCGCCAATGACTTCCTGAAGCTGATCGGCAACTCGGTGATGGCGCTGCTGATCGCCGCGCTGGTGAGCTTCTACACCTTTGGCAAGGCGCGCGGCTTCAATCGCGAAACCATCCTCAAGTTCACCAACGAGTGCGTGGCGCCCACCGCCATCATCACGCTGGTGGTCGGCGCCGGCGGCGGCTTCGGCCGCATTCTGCGCGACTCGGGCATCTCCACCGCCATCGTCGACGTCGCCACCGGCGCCAACGTGTCGGTGCTGGTGCTGGGCTGGCTGGTGGCGGTGATGATCCGCATCGCCACGGGCTCGGCAACGGTTGCCATGACCACCGCCGCGGGCATCGTCGCGCCGATCGCCGCCAGCGTGCCCGGCACTCGCCCGGAACTGCTGGTGCTGACCACCGGCGCCGGCTCGCTGATCCTGTCGCACGTGAACGACGGCGGCTTCTGGCTGGTCAAGGAGTACTTCAACATGACCGTGGCCCAGACCTTCAAGACCTGGTCGGTCTGCGAAACCCTCATCTCGGTGGTGGCGCTGCTGCTGACACTGGGCCTGGCTACGCTGATCTGACGACGGACCGGGACCGACGGGGCCGCGCCGGGCGGCTCCGGCACCATGCCTGCCGCCCCGGAATGCGACATCTCTCATCGACGACCTGGTACCGGCAGCCAATACTGCAAGCGTGGCGATAGCGCCTGGCGCCGAAAGCGATTGCGGCCTTGCCTTGATTCCATTTTTGATGCATATTTGCATCAAACCTGATTCAAGGAGCCTGCGATGCGCACGACAGTCACGATCGACGACGCCCTGTATGAACAAGCACTGGAGATGGCGGACCCCGGCATGGACAAGGCAGATCTGTTTCGCGAGGCAATCAAGACATTCGTTCGGGTGCAGGCCGCCAAGCGCCTCGCGGCCCTCGGCGGCGCAGCCCCCGGCATGCAAGACGTACCGCGCCGCAATCCCGAGCCCGACGTCAAATGAACGTGCTCGTCGACACCTCGGTGTGGGTAGACCATTTCCGACAGCGCAATGACGCCCTGATCCGACTGATGGAGGCGGACCAGGTGCTGTCGCATCCCCTGGTCGTGGCCGAACTGGCCTGCGGCACGCCTCCGGCGCCCCGGGCACAGACGCTCGGCGACATCGGGCTGCTGCAGGCTGCCCGGCAGGCAACGCTGGGGGAAGTGATCGCACTGGTGGAGCGCGAGCAACTGTATGGGCTGGGTTGTGGCCTGGTGGATGTCACCTTGCTGGCTTCCACTCTTATCACCCCCGGTGCCCGCCTGTGGACGCTGGACCAGCGCCTGAGCGCGCTGTCGGTCCGGTTTGGCGTGGTATATCGTCCTCGCCTGCACTAGGGATTCCGCCGCGCACGCAACGGTTTACATGGCCGGGCCCACCGCCTAAGGTCAACCAGTCAGTGACTCGCCGGGAAACTCTCCCATGTCGATCGACCGTCGCTCATTCCTCGGCCTCGCGGCCGGACTGGCCGCCACCGGGATCGGGCCAGCGCCGCCGGCCCATGCCGCCACCGTCGCCGCGCCACTGCGCCGCACCATTCCCGGCACCACCGAAGCCTTGCCCGTGATCGGCATGGGCACCGCCGACACCTTCAACGTCGGCACCGGTCCCGACGAACGCAAGCCGCTGGCGGAGGTCATGGGGCTGCTGCTGCAGTCTGAAGGCTCGGTGGTCGACACCGCGCCCAGCTACGGCAGCGCCGAAGCCGTGACCGGCGATCTGCTGCGCGCGGCCAATGCGCGCAACCGGGTCTTCCTCGCCACCAAGATCTCGGCGCCTTCCGGCGCGCCGGCGCAGGCGCAATGGGGACGCTCGCTGGCCGACCTGCATGTGGACAAGGTCGATCTGCTGCAGATACACAACCTGATCGACTGGCAGGGCAACCTGCGCTGGCTGCGCCAGTTGAAGGAACAGGGCTGGATCCGCTACCTGGGCATCACCCATTACCGCGACGACGCCCACGAGGCGCTGGAAAGAATCGTGCGCGCCGAGCGCGTGGATTTCGTCCAGATCAACTACTCGGTCAGCGAGCGCAATGCCGAGCGCACGCTGCTGCCGCTGTGCGAGGCGCGCGGCGTGGCGGTGCTGGTCAACCGGCCGTTCCAGGACGGACGCCTGTTCCGCGTGGTCAAGGACCGCCCGTTGCCGCCATGGGCCGGCGACATTGACTGCGGCTCATGGGGCCAGCTGTTCCTGAAGTTCGTCGTCAGCCATCCGGCCGTGACCGCCGCGATCCCGGCCACTTCCAAGCCGCGCAACATGGCCGACAACCTCGGTGCAGCGCTCGGCCGCATGCCCGATCCCGGCCAGCGCGAGCGCATCGCCGCGCTGCTGCGCTGAGCCGCCCCGTGGACGAGCCCGCGCGCGACGCACCCGCCGGCAACATGGCCCGACTGTGGCGCGGCTTCGGCGTGCGCAGCGGCGAAGCCGGCGCCGTGGTGGCCGGCTTCCTGTTCTTCTTCTGCCTGTTCGCCAGCTACTTCATGCTGCGCCCGGTGCGCGAGACCATGGGCATCGCCGGCGGCGTGAAAAACCTGCAATGGCTGTTCACCGCCACCTTTGTCGTGATGCTGGCGGCGATCCCGCTGTACGGCGCGGTCTGCGCCTGGCTGCCGCGGCGCCGCTTCGTGCCGTGGGTCTATGCCTTCTTCATTGCCAACCTGCTGGCCTTTGCGCTGGCCACGCGCGCGCTGCCCGACAACGTCTGGCTGGCGCGCGTGTTCTACGTGTGGCTGTCCGTGTTCAACCTGTTCGTGGTATCGGTGGCCTGGAGCCTGATGGCCGATGTGTTCCGGCCCGAGCAGGCGCGCCGCCTGTTCGCACTGCTGGCCGCCGGCGCCAGCGCGGGTGGACTAGCCGGGCCGGTGCTGGGAGGCTGGCTGGTGCCGCACATCGGCCTGACCGGCCTGATGCTGCTGTCGGCCGCCCTGCTGGCCGCCACTTTGCCGGGCGTGGGCTGGCTGTTCGGCTGGCGCCGCCGTGCCGGCGCCGGCGTGAGGCCGCCGGAGCAGGCCGTTGCCAGCGCGGAGCAGGATCCGGCCAACCCGATCGGCGGCGGCCTGCTGGCTGGGCTGTCGCTGCTGCTGCGCTCGCGCTACCTGCTCGGCATCGGCCTGTTCGTGATCCTGCTGGCCACGGCCAGTACCTTCCTTTACTTCGAGCAGGCCCGTCTCGTCGCCGAGGCCTTCCCCGAGCGCACCCGCCAGACCCAGGTGTTCAGCGCGCTGGATGCCGTGGTGCAGGCGCTGACCATCCTCGTGCAGCTGTTCTTTACCGGGCGCATGGCGCGCCGCTATGGCGTCACCGTGCTGCTGACCGCGGTGCCGGTGGCCGTTGCCGCTGGCTTCGTCGTGCTGGCGCTGCTGCCCACCTTCGGCGTGCTGGCCGGCGTCATGATCCTGCGGCGCGTGGGGGAATATGCGCTGCTGCGCCCGGGCCGCGAGATGCTGTTCACCGTCGTCGATGCCGAGACCAAGTACAAGGCCAAGAACGTCATCGACACCGCCGTCTACCGCGCCGGCGATGCGGTCAGCGCGTGGGTCAAGACCGCGATCGATGCACTGTCCGGCCATCCGGCGACGGTGGCATTGGCGGGCGCGTTGCTGGCGGTGGGCTGGGCGGGGCTGGGGTGGTGGCTGGGACGGCGGCACGCGGGGCAGTTGAAAACAACGGCCGATGGAGTTGGCCGTGAGGCTGGCCATGCCGCCGAACTAGTGGCCCGCAGACACTGACCGCTGATCGGCCAAAGCTGGCCTCATGCCGCAGGAAGATCGTATAGTCATGTCCTCGGAGCGGGCTTGCCGGCTCGCGCGGCGTTGGCCGCCGCGCACCCCGCAAGCCACCCATATTCGTGATCCCGGAGGACCCCCATGAAAACCAAAGCCGCCATCGCCTGGAAAGCCGGCGCCCCGCTGACCATCGAAGACGTCGACCTCGACGGCCCGCGCGCCGGCGAAGTGCTGGTGGAAGTGAAGGCCACCGGCATCTGCCACACCGACTACTACACGCTGTCCGGCGCCGACCCGGAAGGCATCTTCCCGGCAATCCTCGGCCATGAGGGCGCGGGCATCGTCACCGACGTCGGCCCGGGCGTGACCTCGCTCAGGCCGGGCGACCACGTGATCCCGCTGTACACGCCGGAATGCCGCCAGTGCAAGTTCTGCCTGTCGCGCAAGACCAACCTGTGCCAGGCCATCCGCGCGACGCAAGGCAAGGGCCTGATGCCGGACGGCACCTCGCGCTTTTCGCTCGACGGCAAGCCCATCTTCCACTACATGGGCACCTCGACCTTCGCCAACCACATCGTGGTGCCGGAGATCGCGCTGGCGAAGATCCGCCCGGATGCGCCGTTCGACAAGGTCTGCTACATCGGCTGCGGCGTCACCACCGGCGTGGGCGCGGTGCTGTTCACGGCCAAGGTCGAGGCCGGCGCCAACGTGGTGGTGTTCGGACTGGGCGGCATCGGCCTGAACGTGATCCAGGCGGCGAAGATGGTCGGCGCCGACAAGATCATCGGCGTCGACCTGAACCCCGCGCGCGAGGCGATGGCGCGCAAGTTCGGCATGACCCACTTCATCAACCCGAAAGAGGTCGACAACGTGGTCGACCACATCATCCAGCTCACCGACGGCGGCGCGGACTACTCGTTCGAATGCATCGGCAACACGCAGGTCATGCGCCAGGCGCTGGAGTGCTGCCACAAGGGCTGGGGCAAGTCGATCATCATCGGCGTGGCCGAGGCCGGCGCGGAGATCTCGACGCGTCCGTTCCAACTGGTGACCGGGCGCGAGTGGAAAGGCTCGGCCTTCGGCGGCGCGCGCGGCCGCACCGACGTGCCGAAGATCGTCGACTGGTACATGGAAGGCAAGCTCAATATCGACGACCTGATCACCCACACGCTGCCGCTGGAGCGCATCAACGAGGGATTCGACCTGATGAAGCGCGGCGAGTCGATCCGCTCGGTGGTGCTGTACTGAGGACGGCGCCGACATGGAACTGATCTCGCAACACGGCTGCTACGGCGGTGCGCAGCGTTTCTATCGCCATGACTCGGCGGCGGTCGGGCTGCCGATGCGTTTCTCGGTCTACCTGCCGCCGCAGGCGCAGGCAGGCGCGCGGGTGCCGGTGCTGTTCTACCTGGCGGGCCTGACCTGCACCGAAGAAACGTTCATGATCAAGGCCGGCGCGCAGCGTTTTGCCGCCGAGCATGGCCTGATGCTGGTGGCACCGGATACCAGCCCGCGCGGCGCTGGCCTGCCCGGCGAAGCGGATGCGTGGGACTTCGGCGTGGGCGCGGGGTTCTATGTCGATGCCACCGAGGCACCGTGGCATAAGCACTGGCGCATGGAAAGCTATGTCGCCGAAGAACTGTTCGAACTGGTGACCAGCGCGTTGCCCGGCGATGCCGCGCGCGTCGGCATCTTCGGGCATTCGATGGGCGGGCACGGTGCGCTGGTGCTGGCACAGCGCCATCCGCAGCGCTTCCGCTCGGTGTCGGCGTTCGCGCCGATCGCCGCGCCGTCGCGCTGCCCGTGGGGCGAGAAGGCCTTTACCGGCTACATCGGTAGCGACCGCGCCGCCTGGGCGCAGCATGACGCGAGCGAGCTGATGGCACGCCAGCCGGCGGCGCCGTTCCCGGCCGGCATCCTGCTCGACCAGGGCCTGGACGATCAGTTCCTGCAAAGCCAGCTGCATCCGGACGCATTCGCCGCGGCGTGCCAGGCCGTGGGCCAGCCGCTGACGCTACGCCGGCACAGCGGCTACGACCACGGCTATTACTTCATCACAAGCTTTATCGCCGACCACATCCGGCACCACGCGGCGCAGCTGTAGCCGCGCACTCAGCCTTCCGCCACGCGGCGGTAGGCCCCCGGGCGCGATCCGGTCCAGCGCCGGAAGGCCCGGTGGAACGCGCCGGGCTCGGCAAAGCCGAGCTCGGCCGCGATATCGGCGACGGCGCGCCCGGAATGGCTGAGCGCCTCGATCGCCAGGTCTCGCCGCAGCGCATCCTTCAGGTCCTGGTAGCTCACGCCCTCCTCCATCAACCTGCGCCGCAGCGATGAGGCCGACAAGTTCAGGCCGACGGCCAGGTCTTCGAAGGTCGGCCACTGGTCCGGCCGCTGGTTGCGCAGCAGCCGGCGCACGCGCGCGCCCATGCTGCTGCGGTCCGAATACTTGACCACTACGTTGTGCGGCGCGTCGCGCAGGAACGCCTTCAGGCTGCGTTCATCCTGGCGCACCGGTTGCTCCAGCAGCGCCGCGTCGAACACCAGCGCCGTCGCCGGCTGCGCGAAGGCCAGCTGGCGCGAATACATGACGCGATACTCGGCGCTGTACGGTGGCTCGTCATACGCGAACGCCGCCAGCCGCACCGGCACGCGCCGCCGCAGCAGCCAGCTCATCAGGCCATGCAGCATGATCAGCATGGTTTCCTGCGCGAACACGCCGGGCTGCCGGCCTAGGTGCGCGCTGGGCGTGGTCAGCACCAGCGCGGCCTCGTCGCCATGCCGCTCCAGCCGCACGCCGATATCGTCGAGCAGCAGCCGGAAGTACCGCGTGATGCGCTCCAGCGCCTGCGCCAGCGTGCGGCTGCCCGCCACCGCGTGGCACAGCATGGCAAAGCTGCCGCACTTCATGCTGCGCGAATCCTGGCCGAAGAACTCGTCATCCAGCGCCGCGGCCACGGCGAGCCACAGCTCGCTGTAGCTGGCAGCCGAAACCCGCGCCTGCGGCACGGTCAGCAGCGCCGGCGCAATGCCGGCGCTGCGCAGAACCGGATCGGGGTCGATGCCGCGCGCGCGCAGTCCCGCAATGGCGTGGTGGACGAAACAGATGGCGACACTGCCTTTTTCCATGGCGCTGGCGGGTGGCAAACGAGTTCACGAAGATTGGCGGATTTTGGCATAGGAGCCGGCCCCGGGCGTTCCTACACTGCCTGCAGGTCAAACGCCGAGCGCGCATTCTGCCTGAGTTGCAGCGCGGCTCCAAACGCCACTCCAACCTGCCATGCACAGCGACTACACCGAAGAGCAAACCATGATCCGCGACAGCGCGCGCGCCTTTGCCACCGAACGGCTGGCCGGCGGCGCCGCGCAATGGGACCGCGACGGCCGCCTTCCCGACGAGATCGTCGCCGAAATGGGCGCGCTCGGGCTGCTGGGCATGATCGTGCCCGAGGAATGGGGCGGCACCTATACCGACTATGTCGCCTACGCGCTGGCCATCGAAGAAATTGCCGCGGGCTGCGCCGCCTGCGCGACCATGATGAGCGTGCACAACTCGGTCGGCTGCGGGCCGATCCTGCACTACGGCACCGATGCGCAGAAAGAACGCTACCTGGCACGGCTGGCCAGCGGCGAGCTGATCGGCGCGTTCTGCCTGACCGAACCGCAGGCCGGCTCCGAGGCGCACAACCTGCGCACGCGCGCCCGCTTTACCGACAACGGCTGGGTGCTCAACGGCAGCAAGCAGTTCGTCACCAACGGCCAGCGCGCGGGCGTGGCGGTGGTGTTTGCCGCCACCGAACCGGAGCGCGGCAAGAAAGGCATCTCGGCGTTCCTGGTGCCCACCGATACGCCCGGCTTTATCGTCCACGCCCCGGAAAAGAAGCTGGGCATCCGCGCCTCGGACACCTGCGCCATCACATTGGAAGACTGCGTGGTCCCGCAGGACGCGCTGCTGGGCGAGCCCGGCGAGGGCCTGCGCATCGCGCTGTCCAACCTGGAGGGCGGACGCATCGGCATCGCCGCGCAGGCGATCGGCATCGCCCGCTCGGCCTTCGAGGCCGCCTGCCGCTACGCGTCCGAGCGGATCCAGTTTGGCCGCACCCTGCGCGAGCATCCGCCCATCGCCAACATGCTGGCCGACATGGCCACCGAACTGAATGCCGCGCGGCTGCTGGT
>JABFVP010000666.1 GCA_013362725.1 Cupriavidus sp. | reverse complement strand
TGGCCAGCCGCCCAGGCGACGCGCTCTTTGCCTCCTTTCTGTCGCTCGGACAGAAAGGAGGTCGCCGGCTACGCCGGCGAAACAGCCGCGCCCGCCAAGCACGACACCCCCTCGCAACTTCCTCTCATCCTGCCAAAGCCGCCTCCCGCAACCACTCCGCAAAACCCCTGATCAACCCCTGCTTGGGATTATCCCCACGCCATACGATGTAGCAGTTATGACTGGCCGGAAAGCTATCTGCCAACGGCCGCACCAACCGCCCCGCGGCGATAGCCTCACGTGCCAGCAAGCCCCGCGTAAGCGCCAGCCCCATGCCATTGGCCGCAGCCTCGATCAGCAGCGCGCGGCAGTCGAACACGATGCCGTCTTCGGGTTCGTCCAGTACCACGCCCGCTGCGGCGCCCCACTGCGACCAGCGGAAACGCGCGTGCCGCAGCCGCGGCAGGTGCGCCGCATCGGCCGCGGTCATGCCGGCATGCCGCTGGGCGAAGCCGGGGCTGCATACCACGATAATGTCGTCGTCCAGCAGCTTCAGGCACTGGTAGCCAGTGAAGGGCGCGGGGCCGTAGCGCAGGCTGACGTCGAGGTCGGATCGGGCAAAGTCGGGGTCCCCGGTGCTGGCGGCGATGGACAGGTCCAGGCCGGGAAGCGCCTCGCGCAGTTGCGGCAGCCTGGGCACCAGCCAGGCGCCGGCCAGTTCGGGGCTGACATTGACATGCAGCGACTGGCGTTCGCGCGCGCGGCGCTCGGCCGCGCCGGCCAGTGACAGCTCCACCGCGCGCAGGGCGCGATCGAGGTCGTCGGCGAGTTCGCGGCCGGTGGCGGTCAGCTCCAGCTGCCGGCCGGCGCGCAGGAACAACGTGCAGCCAAGCTGTGACTCCAGCGCACGGATATGCCGGCTGACGGCGCCGTGCGTCACGCACAGCGCATCGGCGGCGCGCGTCATGCTGCCGGTGCGCCATGCGATGGTCAATACCGCCGTGCCGGTGGGCTTCTGGCGCGGCGTGGGCTATACGCAGAACACCTTTTTCGCCGAGAGCTTTATCGACGAGCTGGCCCATCACGCCAAAGCCGATCCGCTGCAGTTCCGGCTGAACCTGCTGGCCGATCGTCCGCGTCCGGCGCGCTTGCTGCAGCGCCTGGCGCAGCACGTCGGCTGGGGCAGCGCGCCGGCAGGGCGCTGCCACGGCGTGGCGCTGTCGCAGGCGTGGGGCTCGCTGTGCGCGACGGTGGTGGAGCTGTCGGTGCAGGGCCAGCGCATCACGCTGCACCGCGTCGTCAATGCCATCGACTGCGGCACCGTGATCAACCCGGCGACGGTCGAGCGACAGCTGGAGGGCGCCAGCATCTGGGGCCTGAGCGCGGCCATGACTGGCGCCATCACCATTGCCGACGGGCGTGTGCAGCAATCCAACTTCCACGACTATCCGCTGTTGCGGCTGGCGCAGACGCCGCGCTTCGAGGCGGTGCTTGCGCCCAGCGGCGAGCGCATCGGCGGCGTGGGCGAGTCGGCGGTGCCGACGCTGGCGCCGGCGCTGGCCAATGCGCTGTTTGCCGCAACCGGGCAGCGCGTACGCTCGCTGCCGCTGGCGCGACACGGGTTCGAGCTGGCATAACGGGGCGCGGGCACTTCCGCAAGTGATGCCGCTGCCACGATCGCGAGGGCCATCATGACGTAGCGGCGCAGCGCTGCGTGTCATACCGCGCACGGCGCCCTACGCCCCTTGGCACGGTCTTTCCTACACTGGAGCATGGCGCCTTGTCGCCGCCCAGGGGAATTCGCCTATGCCGCCCGAGCCTGTCCAAGCCAAGCCCGTGGCGCTGGCCTTGCAAGGCGGCGGCATGCACGGCGCATTTACCTGGGGCGTGCTGGACCGCCTGCTGGAAGATGGCCGGCTGGTGATCGAAGGGGTCAGCGCCACCAGCGCCGGCGCGATGAACGGCACGGTGCTGGCCTACGGCCTGATGCAGGGCGGCAGCGACGGCGCGCGCCAGGCCCTGCACGACTTCTGGCAGGCCATCGCGCATTCGGCGCAGCGCTTTAACCCGTTGCGCTGGCTGCCGTGGTTCAAGGGCAGCCATACGCTGGGGCTGAACCACTCGCCGCTGTACGCCATGGCCGACATCACGCTGCGGCTGCTGTCGCCGTACCAGTTCAACCCGGGCAATGCCAATCCGCTGCGCGACGTGCTGCTCGGCCAGGTGGATTTCGCGGCGCTGCGCGCGCATTGCCCGATCCGGCTGTACCTGTGCGCGACCAATATCGAGACCAGCCGCATCCGCATCTTCGCGCAGGAAGAGCTGAGCGTCGACGCGGTGCTGGCCTCGGCCTGCGTGCCCACGCTGTTCCAGGCGGTCGGCATCGACGGCCAGCATTACTGGGACGGCGGTTACGTCGGCAATCCGGCGATCTTTCCGCTGATCTATCACTGCGAGACCCACGATGTCGTGATCGTCCACATCAACCCGATCGTGCGCCGCGGCGTGCCGACCACGGCGGCGGAGATCCTGAACCGGGTCAACGAGGTCAGCTTCAACTCGTCATTGATGCGCGAAATGCGCGCGATCGGCTTCGTCACCACGCTGATCCAGCAGGGCAAGATCGACCGCAACGAGATGAAGGAAATGTGGATCCATTCGATCCGCTCGGACGAGACCATGGCCGCGCTCGGGGTCTCGACCAAGTACAACGCCGACTGGAGCTTTCTGTGCACGCTGCGCGACCAGGGCCGGCAGGCCGCCACGCTCTGGCTGGAGCGCAACTATGACTGCGTGGGCCAGCGCTCCAGCGTCGATATCACCGGCGAATTCCTGTAGGCGCCGGCTGGGCCAGCCGCCAGGCCAGATTGGCCCGCGCCTGCGCCTCGTAGCGCGACCGGAACAGGTCGGTGGCATAGATGCGGGGACTGTCCAGCAAGCGCTGCAGGAAGGCCCGCTCGGCGGCGTCATAGGCGGCATCGTCCAGGTCGGTGCGCTCGGCGCGCAGGCGCGCGCCGTTGTCCTCGAAGCGCGCGCGGCTGTATCCTAGCGCGGCCAGGTCGATGTCGGCGGTGAAGCGCCCGGCCAGGCTGGCGGGCACGTCGACGTGCGTGGTCTCCAGGATCAGCGCGGCCACGCGTGCGGCGGTGCCAACCGTGCCGGCCGACCAATGCTGCAGCCACGCCGCGCTGCGCGCTTCGTTGTCGGCGGCGCCGGGCACGTAGATGACGTCATGGCACCACAGCGCCAGTTCGACGTCGGCGGCATCCGGTATCGCGCTGCGCGCCCAGTCGAGGTCGCGCAGGCAGCGGCGCACATGGTGCAGGGTGTGGTAGTGCCGGGTCGGCTCGCCGTAGCAGCGCGCCAGGTCGGCATACGCGTCGGCCGCGCGGGTGCCGCCCGCCAGGGTCCAGAGCGCGACAAAGCGCTCTTGCAGCGGGTTGGCGGCGGTGGTCATGCGCGCGCCGGGCCCGGGTCGCGGGCCACGTCGTCGGCAAGCTCGGCAAGCAGAACCTGCGCTTCCTGCCAGTCGGCGCCATCGGTGCCCTCGCTGAAGCTGCCGTGGACGCGCGCCAGCGCTTCGCGCGCGGCGTCGCGCCTGCCCTGGCGCTGCCACAGCCGGGCCAGGCTGAGCGCGGCCTGCAGTTCCAGCGGCCTGGCGCCCTGGCCGTGCGCAACCGCGAGCGCGCGCTGGAAGCAGGCTTCGGCGTCATGGCCGGCGGCGGCGCCGGCATCGGGCGCGGCCAGCTGCAGCAGCAAGTCGCCGCGCAGCCGGTAGACGGCGGCTTCATCGAGCCGTTCGCCGGTGTCTTCGATCATGGCCTGCGCGCGCGTCAGCACGTCCAGCGCGGCGGCGGGCTGGCCCGCCCGGCCGCAGGCCTCGGCCAGCATCGCCAGCAGGTTCGGCATGCCGAGTTCCCCGCCGGTGGCCTCGTAGGCGGCGAGGCCGCGTCGCATCTGCGCAATGCCTTCGTCGTGGCTGCCGTGCTCGGACAGCGCCCAGCCCTGCAGCACGGTGCCCCAGGCCAGGTAGATGGGGAAGCCCTGTTCGCACGAAATCGCGATGGCGGCTTCGGCATACTCCCGGGCCTGCGCCGGATCGCGGCGCCAGCGGTACTGTTCCGCCGCGAACACCAGGCACAGCGCCAGGTTGTACGCATCCGGGCGCGCGCGGGCCAGCGCCAGCGCCTCGCGGCTGCGCGCGAGCGCCTGGTCGGCAAGGCCCTGGTACCACAGGATCCAGGCCAGCGTGCTGGTGGCATGGACCACGGGGTCGCGGCCGTAGCCGGTCAGGAAGTCGTAGGCGGAGTGCTCGGGATGCGGCAGGGCCAGCACGGCCTCCATATGCGCGCGCGCCTCTTCCAGCAGGCCCAGGCGGAACAGCGTGGCGCCCAGCGCGCGGTGTCCTTCGGCCAGCTGCTTGGGCTTCTGCGACTCGGTAGCCAGCGCAAGCAGGCGCCGCGCCAGCGGCAGCGACACCTGGTATTGCGCGCGCAGCTGGTAGAACGCCCACATGCCGAGCTGCGCCGAGAACACATAGGGCGTTTGCCGGCCTTGCTCGCACAGCGACATCGCGCGCCGGTAATTGGCCTCGACCTCGGGCGAGGCCTGGCCGCGTGCCGCGATCAGCGCGGGGCCCAGCGTCAGCAGCAGCGTCAGCTCCAGGCGCGCGCGCTCACCGCTGTCGGGCTGGCGCTTGAGCAGGGCAATGGCCTCGCTCAGGTGCCGGATCGCTTCCTCCTGCGCCGAGCGCTGCAGCGCCTGCTGGCCGGCGCAGTGCAGGTACTCGACCGCCTTCGGCACATTACCGCTGTGGCTGTAGTGGTGGGCCAGCTCGCTGCAGTAGTCCTTGAGCCGGCCATGGAACATCGCCTCGATCGCTTGCGCCGAGCTTTCATGCAAGGCGCTGCGGCGCTCGGTCAGCAGCGAGCTGCCGGCCACCTCCTGGGTCAGCGCGTGCTTGAAGGCGTACTCCACCTCGGGGAAGGCAGGGCGTTCGTAGATAAAGTCAGCGCCCTGCAGGTCGCGCAGCAGCGGATGCAGGCGTTCTTCGGGCAGGCCGGTGACGCGCAGCACCAGGCCCAGCGGGAATTCCTTGCCGATCACGGCGAGGGTCTGCAGCAGTTCCTTCTGCGCCAGCGGCAGCCGGTCGATGCGGGCGGCCAGCACCCCCTGCACGGTGGTCGGGATGTGCAGCAGCGCCGGCGCCTTCTCGATGCGGTAACTGCCCGGCTGGCCCAGCAGCGCGCCTTCCTCGGCCAGGGTCTGGACCACTTCCTCCATGAAGAAGGGATTGCCTTCGGTCTTGTCGAGGATCAGCCGCTTCAGCGGCGCCAGGCTGGGCTCGTCGCCGAGCAGCGCGGTCAGCAGCTCCTGCGCCTCGGCCTGTCCCAGCGGCTGCAGGCGCAGCTGCGAGTAATGCGCGCCAGCGTCCCAGCGGTGGCTGTACTCGGGCCGGTAATTCACCAGCAGCACGATGCGTGCGCCGGGCACGTGGTCGACCAGCATGTTGAGGAAGGCCTCGGTCTCGCCGTCCAGCCACTGCAGGTCTTCGAAAATGACTTCCAGCGGCTGGTTCTGGCTTTCGCGCACCAGCAGCCGGGCAATCGCGTCGAAGGTGCGCTGGCGCCGCAGCGCCGGGTCCATGGTCGGCAGCGGCGAGTCGGGCTCTACTACGCCCAACAGGTAGAGCAGGTAGGGCAGGTGCTCTTCCAGCGAGCGGTCCAGCGTCAGCAGCCTGCCGGTGACCTTTTCGCGGCAGCTGCGGTCGCCGTCGTGCGCGGTGATCTGGAAATAGTTCTTCAGCATCTCGATCAGCGGCAGGTAGGCAAAGGCCTTGCCGTGCGAGACCGAGAACGTCTCCAGCGCCAGGCAGCCTTGCTGCGACCTGACCTTGAATTCATGGAACAGCCGCGACTTGCCGACGCCGGCCTCGCCGACCACCGCGACGATGCGCCCGTGGCCAGCCTTGGCCTGCTCCAGCGCGGCGTTCAGGTGCGCAAGTTCATCCTGGCGCCCGACAAAGCGCGCCAGGCCGCGGTGCGCGGCCACCTGCAGCCGCGTGCGCAAGGCTCCCAGCCCGATCACCTCGTACACCGCCAGCGGTTCGCGCACGCCCTTGACGCTGGTGGTGCCTAGTGCCTTGAATTCGAAATAGCCTTCGGTCAGCTTGTGGGTCGACTCGCTCACCAGGATCGACGCCGGCGTGGCGATGCCCTCCATGCGCGAGGCGATATGGATGGTGTGGCCGACCGGATCGTAGTCGGTGTGCAGGTCGTCCTTGCGGATCGAGCGCACCACCACCTCGCCGGTATGGATGCCGATGCGGACCTGCAGCGGAATGCCTTGCTCCAGGCGCACGCGGTCGCTGTGCCGGTGCATCGCATCCTGCATGCGCAGCGCGGCGTAGAGCGCGCGCAGGGCATGGTCCTCGTGGGCGATGGGCGCGCCGAACAGCGCCAGAATGCCGTCGCCGAGGAACTTGGCGACGTAGCCCTCGTAGTGGTGGACCGCTTCCATCATCAGCGTCACCACGGGGTCGATCAGCCGGCGCGCATCCTCGGGGTCCAGGTCCTGCGTTAGCGCGGTGGAGCCGGCCATGTCGGCAAACAGCGCAGTGATGGTCTTGCGCTCGCCGGCGGTCTCGCCGCGCGCTTCCATCGCCGCCTGCTCGGCCAGGATGCGTCCGGCAAGGTGCGGCGGGGTGTAGTGGACCGGCGCCGGACTGTCCTGGCGCGGGGCGGCCGGCGCAGGCGCAGTCGTGGCGGGCGCGTCGGGCAGGCCAACGCCGCAGACGCGGCAGAACCGCGCCGCCGCGGTGGCC
>JABFVP010000530.1 GCA_013362725.1 Cupriavidus sp. | reverse complement strand
TCCTGGTCGAGATACGCGCGATTGCAGTCGCCGGTTGCGGCGCCGGCTGACGGCCAGAAGCCGCGGCCCGTTTGCACACCAGGGTCGCGGCACGACATCCCCTACAAAAAATGAACAGCGACAAAGCTGATGGAGACACAAACATGAAGCGCCCGAATGCGGTCGTCAGACCGGACAAGCCATCCAGCATTCTTGCGCGGCTTGACCGCCTGCCGGTAATGGCTTCCCACTACGTCTGGGCCGCGCTGCTCGCGGCCAACCTGATGCTGGAGTATTACGACAACGCCATCTTTGCCTATGCCAGCCCCACGATCAAGGCCCACACCAACCTGAGCACCGGGCAGATCGGCGCCATCAGCAGCGCGTTCTTCATCGGGATGATCATCGGGGCGCTGGTGGGAGGAAGACTGTCTGACCAATGGGGACGACGTTCGGTGCTCGTATGGACCACCGTGCTGTACTCGCTGGGAGCGTTGGCGACGGCATTCGCACCTACCTACGAGACCATACTGGCCTCCCGCGTCATCACAGGTATCGGCGTGCAGGCCGCCACCTCGGTGCTGCTGGTCTATATCGCCGAGATGTTTCCCGGCAGGGCACGTGGCCGCTTCGTCTCCATCGTGACGATCGGGTTCGTGGTCTCCGGCATCGGCGCTGCCGCGCTGGCGATGTTCTATCTCCCACACGGCAGTAGTGATGCCTGGCGCAACCTGTTCCTGGGCGGCAGCGTCGGCCTGCTGATTGCGCCCCTGGCACGCTTCATCCTGCCGGAATCGGCGCGCTGGTGTGTCTCGCGCGGTCGATAAGACCGCGCCGAAGGCATCGTAAGCGAGCTGGAAGCGCGCGCGCTGCGCCGCGGTCCGCTCGACGAACCCGCGATTGCCACCGTTCAGCCGGCCGCCGCAGCGCCCACGCTACGCGACCTCTTCAACGACAAGGCCTTGCTGCGAACCATCGCCGTGCTCACGCTCGGCTACTTTGGCGCCAGCCTGGCCTATTACCTGTTCGGCCAATGGGGCGTCTACTCGCTCGTATACAGCCTCAAATACTCCGAGGAACATGCGTATTACATCCAGTTTCTGTGGAACGTGATCTATGGCGCCACGCCGCTAGTCGCCATGCTGTTTCTCGACCGGTATGAACGCAAGTCCACCATCCTTGTCGTGTCCGTGCTAAGCGCATTGCCGTTGGCGGTGCTCGGCATCTCGGCCACCAGTTGGGCAGTGATCGGGGCAGGCGGACTCGCCGCCATCATCACGGGGCTCGTCGTCAACGCCTACTACACCTACATCCCGGAGACGATACCGACGCAGCTGCGCGCCCTCGGCAGCGGGATCGTGATGTCTGGCGGCCGGTTCGGCGGAGCGGCCGCCGGCGTCCTGGGCGCCGCGCTGTTCTCCGCAAGCGGCATGGCTGGCGTCATGCTCGCGGCGGCAGCTTGCTACATCGTCTTCTCCATCCCCGTCGCGCTGTTCGGCCCGCGCACGACCAACCGCTCGCTGGAAGCCGTTGCCGGCGACGAGACGGGCGCTGCCAACGGAGCGCGCCCGTGCCCGGACACGTCCATGGCCGCCTGACACGGCATTTGCGTCAAGCGCGGATTGTTCCCGCCCGCATGACTCACCAGACAAAGGAAAGCGGCAACGTGACCGAAGACTTCAAGACATATCGAACGCTGGGCGGCTGGATCGAAAGGCCGGCTGACCTGCAGCCATCGCTCGAGGGCCACACCAACGCCGATGTGGTCATCGTCGGCGCCGGCTTTGCGGGGCTATGCGCGGCGCTGGAGCTCGCCCGGCAGCGCGTGAAGGTGGTTGTGCTCGAACGCGAGTTCTGTGGCCATGGAGCGAGCAGCCGCAACGCGGGCTATCTCGCCGGCGGGCAGGGACTCAAGTACGACCGCTTCCTCAAGCGCGCGGGCCACGAAAAAGCGAAGCGGATCGTACGCTTCTACGAAGACGGAGTCCGCTTCGCCGAAGGCAAGTTCGCGGAGCATGGGATCGACTGCGACTACCACCGGTCGGGATTGATCCGTGCCGGCATCGACCCGTCGCAGGAAGCCAGGGTGCGCGAGGATATGCGGATCGGCGCCGAACTCGGATGCCCATCGGAATACCTGGACCAGGCCGAGATGCGCGCACGCGGCATCCCGCCAGCGTTCCTGTTTGGCAGTTACGTGCCGACCGGCGGCACGCTCGATCCCGGCAAGTACGTCCTGGGACTGCGGCGCGCGGCCCTGCGGGCAGGCGTGACGATCCACGAAAACACGCCGTTGCTGTCCTTCACCGAAGGACCAACCGTCAGGGTGCAGACACCTCGCGGCAGCGTCAGTGCGCCGGTGATGATCCTGGCCACCAACGCCTATACGCCCCGGCTCGGCCCGCTTGCGGACAAGGTGGTGCCGTTGCGGCTTTCGGCCATGGAGACCGAACCGCTTTCCCCTGTACAGCTGGCGGCGCTTGGATGGCACCGCCGCGAAGGCATCACAACCATGCACTGGGTCATGGAGAGCCATCGCCTGACCGCGCACAACACGCTGGTCTTGACCACCAAGCGCCTGCGCTACCCCTTCGGCTCGCGGACGCCCGAAGTGCCCGAGCACGACCAGTATCGAGCGCTGCGGATGGCACTGCATGACCGCTTTCCACCTTTGAGGGGCATCGCCATCCGGCACTGCTGGAGCGGCTACATCAGCTATGCCGACGATGGCCTGCCGGTGATCGGCCGCACAGGAGCAGACAGGAACATTTACTACGCGGCGGGATGTTCCGGCCACGGCGTCGGCACACAGGGCATGGTCGGACACATGCTGGCGCAAGACATCCAGGGCATCGGCAACCCGCTGCTTGCAATGCTGATGCAACACGCGCCGCCCGCGACGCTGCCGGAACCCCTGCGCTGGCTCGCCCTCAACGGCGCCCTTAAGGTCGCAAGCGGTCTCGATGAACGTTCGAACCGCAAGGCGCGCCGCGCATGAGTCAGCGTGAGAGGCAGCCTCGCAATTGCCGGGAGCCATCCTTTCCCGCCCATGCATCACCTGAAACTCAATACGGAAATTCCCATGACAGATCTGTACGATGTGGCCGTGATCGGCGCTGGCTTCGCAGGCGTGACCGCTGCGCGGGACCTCAGCATGGCAGGCCATTCGGTGCTGCTGCTCGAAGCGCGTGACCGGATTGGCGGGCGCACCTGGTGGGGCAAGGCGCTTGGCCTGGACCTCGATCTGGGCGGCACCTACGTGCACTGGACGCAGGCGCATGTGTGGCGCGAACTCAAGCGCTATGGCATCGGCCTGGCAACACCAATGCCGGTGACCAGGGCCTATTGGTACGCCGACGGCGTGGTACACGCCGGGACATGGGAACAGCTCAACCAACTGGCCACGCCGCTGGTCGCCCGCTTCTTTGCCGATGCGCGGATGCACTTTCCCCAGGTGGATGACCTGGCAGCCGCCGACGTCGGCACGATCGACAGGCAAACCATCGGCGACCGGCTTGATGCGCTTGAACTCTCGGCGCACGACCGCGACGTGCTGGTCAACGCGATGTCCATCCTGGTTTGCTCCGAACGCGAGCAAGGGCTTGCGCAACTACTGTTCTGGTGCGCGATCTGCTTCGGCAACTGGAGCGCGTTCAAGGAAATCGCCGGGCACTGGCCGATCGAGGGCGGCACCGGTCGCCTGATTGGCGCCATGAGCGCCGAATCGAAAGCCGAACTGCGCCTCTCGACGCCAGTGGCCGCAGTCGATGACAACGGGCACGAGGTCATTGTGACCACACGCGAGGGGCAGCGTATCCGTTCCCGGCGCGCCGTGGTGGCATTGCCGCTGAACATGCTGAGCGAGTTTTCCGTCACGCCTGCGCTGCCGCGCCCCGTGCGCGCCATGGTCGAGCAAAGAAACCCGATCATGCCCACCAAGATCTGGGTACGGGTCAGGGGCGAGATCGAGCCCTTCGTGATCTATGCACCGGCGGGCAAGCATCCCATCAACACCGCCCATGCCGAGCGGCGCGACCATGGCGATACGCTGGTGGTGTGCTTCTGTTCCGACAGCTCGGCGCTGGACGGCAATGACCGCGAGGCAGTACAGCAGGCGCTGCGGGACTTCGTTCCGGACATCGAAGTGTTGGACACCGTCTGCCAGGACTGGGCGAACGACCCGTTCTCCAAAGGCGGATGGATGCATCACCGCCCCGGCAATCTGACGCAGGCCGCGCCCCTGATGCGGCAGAGCCACGGCCGCATCCATTTCGCGGGCGCGGACATAGCGCCCATCGGGGTCGGCGGCATCGACGGCGCCATCGAGACCGGCGCCAAAGCCGCCATTGACATCGCTCGCGCCCTGCGTGGCGAGCACCGGTTGTGATCCCGTGCTACGCGCGCGCGGCCCGTCCGCCAGGCTTGTGCTCGCCCGGCACGGGCGCCACCAGCACCGCCAGGGCATCGATGAGCGCCCGCATTCGCTTGGGCGTGAAGCGCTTGGGTTCGATCGGGTACATCATCATCCATCCATCCCCCATGGCAACGAGCTGGTCGGTGAGGATGTCCGCCGGAATATCGTTGCGGACCGTCCCCCGTTCCTGCGCGTCCTTGACAATGGCGGCGAGCAGGCGACGATAGCGAGCGTAGCGCCTGGTGATGACTTCCGCAAACGCAGGTTCGTGTCGTCCCTGCGCCAGCAATTCCGATGTCGCCGGCCAGAACCTGGTGCTGCGGTCGGTCAGCCTGATCCAGCTTTCGAACGGGGCGAGGATGTCACCGCTTTCCCGGGCCGACTCCAGCATCGCGTCGAAACGGTCGAATGCGCTTTCCATCAGCGCCACGACCAGCTCTTCCTTGTTGGCGAAGTAATAGGTCACCGCGCCGGTGGTGTAGCCCGCATGCTTCGCAACCTTGCGCAGCGATGCGTTGGCATAGCCCTCCTGTGCAATCACCGTCGATGCCGCGCGCAGCAACTCCTTGCGCTTCGCTTCGCGATCGCCGACCGGACGACCCCGGGTTGAGACCTGCTCGATATCGTCGTCGCTTTCCATTGTCTTGTTCTGTCTCTTGAGCATTTCGATCACCGGCTGCCGGCCTGGTTAGCCGCCAGATGCGTGATTTTACAGAATCATCGTTATGTTCTGATTCCATGTGGTCCTCTCCCGCTAGCCCCGCTCGGGCAAGGCCTATGCGCAGTCTGTTCCACCCAGGTAGTGCGCCGGCGTTCGCACGCCCCCACGTAGCCACACCTGTGCCAGCTCAGGGCGCCGCCCAGGCAGGGAATACCCGGCCTTTTTATTTAACATTACGCTCGTTATGCTAATTCACGATTTGCGCGAATCGCCGACAGGTTTCAGGACAAGTGCGCGGCCGATGCGCTGCAGGCGGCCGCCAGGCAACTGACAAACAAGGAGATCGTTGATGGATGCATTCAGGCGCTATGCCTCTGACAAGGATGGGGCTGTGGTCACCGCGGTGCCGTGCAAGCTGGCACGCGACTGGGGCAAGACGCCTGCTGTCGCACTGGCAGCTTTTGGTGTCTTCGCAGGCGCGGCGCACGCCCAGTCGTCCGTCACGTTGTACGGTACGCTCGATACCAATCTGGAATTCGACACCAACTTCAAAAGCGCCAGCAGCGGCTCGGCCCATCGATACGCGCTGAACGGGGAAGGTCTGTCGGGTTCGCGTTGGGGCCTGCGCGGCGTGGAAGACCTCGGCAACGGACTGAGCAGCGTCTTCGTGCTGGAAAGCGGCATCGGCGCAGACGATGGCACCCTGCAGCAAGGCGGTCGCCTGTTTGGCCGGCAGGCGTTTGTCGGCCTGCAGAGCGCCACCTACGGCAAGATCACCTTCGGTCGCCAATACACCTCGATGCTGGAGGCACTGGCCAACTTCTCGCCAGCGGCGATGTCGAGCCTGTATGAGCCCGTGATCGCCCAGATCGGACCGGTGTACCGCGAGGACAACACCGTCAAATATGCGGGCACCTTTGGTCCGGTCAGCGTCGGGGCACACTGGAGCTTTGGCACCGGCGGCAGCAGCGGCACCGTGGACCTGAGTCGCCTGGGTGGCCCGGGCGAGGTTCCCGGCCAGTTTCGCCGCGATACCGGCTTTGGTGCCCGGGCCTCCTATGCGGCGGGGCCGTTCAGTGCCACCGTCACCTACGACCAGGTGAATCCGAGCATCATCGGCAACGGCGGTTTCGCCGGTACCGGCACATTCAAGAAGGCCGCCGCAGCAGCCAGCTACGCCGTCGGTCCGGCGATCTTCATGACTGGATACCGCTGGGGCATGTCGACTGCGCCGGGGCAGACACTGACGCGCGACAACTTGTACTGGGCCGGCGTCTACTACGAGATGACGTCTGCGCTGAGCCTGACGCTGGACTACTACTACCAGACGTTCCGGTCCTCGACCTTGCCGGCGCTAAGGCCTGCCGGCAATCCGAGACAGTGGATGCTCATCGCCGACTACCGCCTTTCCAAGCGTACGGACCTGTACCTGACCACCGCTTACGCAAAGAATGCCGGCCTGTGCCTGGACACCGCGTCCATCGCGTTCAACAACGGCTATCAGCCCGCTGCCGGCAAGGACAGCATGTTCGGCGTCGCGCTGGGCATCCGCCACAACTTCTGAGCGCGACGGCAATCGTCAAACCGATGCAATCCCGATGCGGGCAGCTTCAGCGATCCGCATCGGGACATGATGCAAGGGCGGCCACTACCGAAGTGGTCCCCCCGGGTATCTCATCCCACCCGGTAGACGCCCTCTTCGTTCACCTCGACCCGCCCGTCCGCCAGCAGTTCTGCCAGATGCCGGGA
>JABFVP010000231.1 GCA_013362725.1 Cupriavidus sp. | reverse complement strand
GGTGGATGCGGGCACGATGGCGAAGGTTGGCATGGACGGATGGGTGTCCTGATGGGCGGCCGGGCGGGACTTGACGATCATGTCCGGATTCTAGCATCCGGGCCAGTCTCGGGCGTGCCTGCCGGCACCCGCGCACGTGCGTGCAACGCCTCCCGCAAGCGCCTCGGTGCCGCCCCGGCCGGAGGCCCGCGCGCTTGTGGCAAAATGCCCCGCTTTCGACTGACTGCGTCTCACGCTGCGCTCCACGATGTCCAACCTGCCCGCATCCGTCTCGCAAAAGATCGTCGCGCTCATCGCGGCCGAACTGTCCGTGCAGCCCCGCCAGGTGGCCGCGGCCGTGGCGCTGCTCGATGAAGGCGCGACCGTCCCCTTCATTGCCCGCTACCGCAAGGAAGTGACCGGCAATCTCGACGACACGCAGCTGCGCAACCTCGAAGAGCGCCTGCTGTACCTGCGCGACATGGAAGACCGCCGCGCCGCGATCCTGGCGTCGATCGAGGAGCAAGGCAAGCTCACGCCCGAGCTGCAGGCCGCGATCGAAGCCGCGCAGACCAAGCAGGCGCTGGAAGACCTCTACCTGCCCTACAAGCCCAAGCGCCGCACCCGCGCCCAGATCGCGCGCGAATGCGGGCTCGAGCCGCTGGCGCTGGCGCTGCTGGCCGATCCCACGCTCGACCCGCAGGCCGAGGCAGCGAAGTATGTCAACGGCAACCCCACCGCCGACGGCGGCGTGCCCGACGTCAAGGCGGCGCTGGACGGAGCGCGCGATATCCTGTCGGAACAGTTCGGCGAAACCGCCGAACTGCTGGGCAAGCTGCGCGAGCACCTGTGGAACCACGGCGTGGTGGCCTCCACGGTGATGGAAGGCAAGGAAACCGCGGAAGAAGAGAAATTCCGCGACTACTACAACTATAGCGAGACCCTGCGCACGGTGCCGTCGCATCGCGCGCTGGCGCTGTTCCGCGGCCGCAATGCCGGCGTGCTGATGGTCAAGCTGGGCCTGGGCGAAGAGCAGGACGCGCTGGTGCCGCACCCGTGCGAAGGCATGATCGCGCGCCATGTCGGCATCCAGCAGCTGGGCCGCCCCGCCGACAAGTGGCTGGGCGACGTATGCCGCTGGTGCTGGCGCGTCAAGGTGCAGCCGCACCTGGAGACCGAGCTGCTGACGCAGCTGCGCGAGACCGCCGAGAGCGAGGCCATCAAGGTGTTCGGCCGCAACCTGCATGAGCTGCTGCTGGCGGCGCCGGCCGGTCCCAAGGCGGTGATGGGCATCGACCCAGGCATCCGCACCGGCTGCAAGGTGGCGGTGGTCGACAGCACCGGCAAGCTGCTGGAGACCGCCACCATCTATCCGCACGAGCCGCGCCGCGACTGGAACGGCTCGCTCGCGGTGCTGGCGCGCCTGGCAAGGCAGCACGGCGTGGCGCTGGTCTCGATCGGCAACGGCACCGCCAGCCGCGAGACCGACAAGCTGGTGCAGGACCTGATGAAGCAGATGCCCGAGCTCAAGCTGACCAAGATCGTCGTCAGCGAAGCCGGCGCCTCGGTCTACTCGGCGTCGGAGCTGGCCGCCAAGGAATTCCCGGACCTGGATGTGTCGCTGCGCGGGGCGGTGTCGATCGCGCGCCGGCTGCAGGATCCTCTGGCCGAGTTGGTCAAGATCGATCCCAAGTCGATCGGCGTGGGCCAGTACCAGCACGACGTCAACCAGCGCGAGCTGGCGCGCGCGCTCGACGCGGTGGTCGAGGACTGCGTCAACGCCGTCGGCGTCGACGTCAACACCGCCTCGGCGCCGCTGCTGGCGCGCGTGTCGGGCCTGAACTCGGTGCTGGCGCGCAATATCGTCGAGTTCCGCGACGCCAACGGCGCCTTCGCCAACCGCAATGCGCTGAAGCAGGTGCCGCGCCTGGGCGACAAGACCTTCGAGCAGGCCGCGGGCTTCCTGCGCATCAACGACGGCGACAACCCACTCGACCGCTCTTCGGTGCACCCGGAAGCGTATCCGGTGGTGCAGCGCATCCTGGACCACGTCAAGAAGGGCCTGCGCGATGTGATGGGCAACCGCGAGGCGCTGCGCGGCCTGTCGCCGGAAAAGTTCACCGACGATGCGTTCGGCCTGCCCACCGTGCGCGACATCCTTTCCGAACTGGAAAAGCCGGGCCGCGACCCGCGCCCCGAATTCAAGACCGCGACCTTCCAGGAAGGCGTGGAGGACGTCAAGGACCTGCAGCCCGGCATGGTCCTGGAAGGCGTGGTCACCAACGTGGCCGCGTTCGGCGCGTTTGTCGATATCGGCGTGCACCAGGACGGCCTGGTGCATATCTCGGCGCTGTCGAACAAGTTCGTCAAGGATGCCCACGAAGTGGTCAAGGCCGGCCAGATCGTCAAGGTCAAGGTGATGGAGGTCGACGTCAAGCGCAACCGCATCGGCCTGTCGATGCGGCTCGACGACGAGCCCGGCCAGGCCGCGGCGCGTGCTGGCGGAGCCGACCGTGGCGGCCAGCGCAATGGCGGCGGCAAGGGCTTAGGTGGCGCACGCCGCGAGCCGGAGCCGGCGGGCGCCATGGCCGCCGCCTTCGCCAAGCTCAAGCGCTGAGCGCGCCGGCTTCGGCCACAACGCCCCGCACGGCTTCGCGTGCGGGGCGTTGTCTTTTCAGGCGCCGTGGACGATCCGCACGGCCAGGCCCGTGTGGGGGCCGGCTCCGCCCTGAGGCTGGTCCCCGCGGTTGGCAAACGCCATCTCCAGCCCATGCAGCCGCGCCACCCGCCGCGCGATGGAAATGCCCAGGCCGTGGCCCTGCTCGCGCTGCACGGCGCCGCGGAAGAAGCGGTCGCCCAGGCGCGCCAGCAGCACCGGCGCGACCCCGGGGCCCAGGTCGCGCACGGTGATGCTGTCGGGCCGGAACTCGACCAGCACCAGCGCGCCCGGCGGGCTGTAGCGGATGGCGTTGTCGAGCAGGTTGCGCAGCAGCAGCGCCAGCAGCGCCGGATCGCCCGCGACGGGCAACGGCGACTGGCCTTGCGGCGGCCAGGCCAGTTCCACATCGACCTGCTTCTGCTGCGCCAGCGCCAGGCAGTCGGACAGCGCCTGCTGCGCCACCGGCACCCAGTTGACCGGCTGGCGCGACGGCAGCCCGGCGGCATCCTCGAGCCGGCTCAGCGTCAGCAGCTGCGACACCAGCCGGCCGATGCGGTCGATGCCGGCGGCGACATTGGCGCGCGCCAGCGCGCGTTCGCCGCGGTCGGGCGAGCGCTCGGCGATTTCCCACTGCGCCTTGAGCGCGGCCAGCGGCGTGCGCATCTCGTGCGCGGCATCCGCGGTCAGGCGCCGCTCATGCTCGATCGAATCGGAAACGCGCGCCAGCAGCCGGTTCATGGCGTGCACCAGCGGCACCAGTTCGCCCGGCACTGCGGCGAGGCTGAGCGGACGGCGATCGTCCGGGGTGCGCGCCTCGATATCCGCCGACAGCGTGCGCACCGGCGCCATCGCGCGCCGCATGAAGGCGATCAGCAGGCCGATCAGCAGCGGCAGGCCCACCGCCCACGGCAGCAACTGCGCGGCGATGTAGGACAGGATCAGCTCATCGCGCTCGCCCAGCTGCTGGCCCACGCACACGCGCCAGCCGGTGTCGGGATCGTCGAGGTAATAGAGCCGCCAGCGCTGGCGCTCGAGCGTGACGTCGGTAAAGCCCTTGACGCCTTCGGCGCGCGGCAGCTTGTCGCCGTCGGGATCGATATGCAGCGGCTTGCCGTCGGGCAGCCACGCGGCGATGGCGAGGTCGCCCAGCCCCGCATCGCCAAGATCGCCCTCATCCAGGCGCGGCACGCGCGCACGCGACAGGCCGGCGCCAATGTCGACCAGCGGCACCACCGACTGCATCTGCAGCGCCATGCGCACCATGTCGGTGTCATAGAGCTCGTTGATCTCGTGCCGGGCGCGTATGTATGTCATGCCCAGCGTCAACAGCCATACCACCGGCGCGACCACCAGCACCGCCAGCACCAGCCTGCGCTGCAGCGTCATGCGCAGTCCTCGGCCGCGCCCAGCGTGTAGCCGGCGCCGCGGAAGGTGCGCACGATCTTCGGATGGATCTTGCGGCGCAGGTGGTGAATATGGACTTCGAGCGTGTTGCTCTCGATGCCGCCCTGCCAGTCGTAGAGCTTGTCGCGCAGCACCTCGCGCGTCAGCAGCCGGTTGGGATGCGCCAGCAGCAGCTCCAGCAGCATGGCCTCGCGGCTGGTCAGCTCCACCGGCTTGCCCTGCCAGTACGCCTGTCGCGCGGCCGGGTGGAAGGTCAGCGCGCCGTGCTGCCACACCGGCGCCGACATGCCCGCGGCACGGCGCGTGACCGCGCGCAGCCGGGCCGCCAGTTCATCGAGCGCGACCGGCTTGACCAGGTAGTCGTCGGCACCGGCATCGAGCCCGCCGATGCGGCTGTCGACGGCATCGCGCGCGGTCAGCACGATTACCGGGACGCGGCAGCCGCGCGCGCGCCAGCGCGCCAGCAGCGTCATGCCGTCGTCGCCAGGCAGGCCCAGGTCCAGCACCACGGCATCGTAGTGGGCCAGGCCGAGCGCGTGGTCGGCGTCAGTGCCGTTGCGCAACCAGTCGACCGCGTAGTCGAGCAACTGAAGGCCGCGCCGCAGCCCGTCGCCCAGCATCGGGTCATCTTCAACGATAAGGAGTCTCATGCTCTGGAGTGGCCTGGAGATATCACCGCAGCCGGAAGGCCTGAAAGCCGCGCGCCGCTTAATGTGCCGTTAAGGTTCGCGGATTATCCTCCGCACACGCTGCAGGTGCCTCACCGTACAACGCGGCTCACCGCGCCGGCGTGGACATGGCCTGATACTCCGCGTCGCCCGCCGGCGCTTGCTGCGCCACATTGCTCCCCGCACGCCCAGCCATTCCCGCATGCCCCACCGTTCCGACCGCCTTACCGCCAAGCCCCGGCTTTTCGACATCAGGGCTGCCACACGCGTCGCCGGCATGCCGGCGCTGGCACCGGCGCTGGTGGTGCTGGCGGCGTTTGCGCTGCTGTGGTTCGGCACGCTTGGCATGCGCCACCTGCTGGGCCCCGACGAAGGTCGCTATGCCGAGATCGCGCGCGAGATGCTCACCAGCGGCGACTGGGTCACGATCCGCTATGACGGCCTCAAGTACTTTGAAAAACCGCCGTTCCACATGTGGATGACGGCGGTGTCGTACGCGCTGTTCGGCATCGGCGACTGGCAGGCGCGGCTGTGCGTGGCGCTGGCCGGCGCCGCGGGGCTGGCGGTCTCGATGCTGGCGGCCTCGCGCTGGTTCGGCGCGCGCGCCGGGCTGATGTCCGGACTGGTGCTGGCCAGTGCGCCGATGTGGAATATCGCGGCGCATTTCAATACGCTCGACATGACGCTGGCCGGCGCCATGGCGTGCATACTGGCCAGCCTGCTGCTGGCGCAGCATCCGGCGGCAACGCCGGCCACGCGCCGGCGCTGGATGCTGGCATGCTGGGCGGCCATGGGCGTGGCGGTGCTGACCAAGGGGCTGGTCGGCGTGGCGCTGCCGGGACTGGTGCTGGTGCTCTACACCGCCGTGACGCGCGACCTGGCCCTGTGGCGGCGCCTGCACGCGCCGGCCGGAATCGCGCTGATGCTGCTGGTGGCGGTGCCGTGGTACTGGCTGGTGGCGCGGCGCAACCCGGAATTCCTGCGCTTCTTCTTTATCCATGAGCACTGGCAGCGGTATACCTCGACGGTGCATGCGCGCACCGGCGCGCCGTGGTATTTCGTGCCGCTGCTGGTCGGCGGCTTCCTGCCATGGCTGGGCCTGCTGCCGGGCATGGTGCGAGCGGTCATGCAGCGCGCCGGCGTGGCGCCGGCGGCCGGTCCCAACCCGCCGTTCCAGCCCGCGCTGATGGCGGCGGTGTGGGCGCTGGCCATCTTCGGGTTCTTCAGCCTGTCGGGTTCGAAGCTGCCGGGCTACATCTTGCCGATGTTCCCTGCGCTCGGCATCCTGGGCGGCGTGGCGCTGGCCCACGCCGGCGAGCGTGCCTGGACCCGGCAAGTACGGGCCATGCTGGGGCTCGGGGTCATCGGCCTGCTGGCGAGCCCGGTGGTGGCCACGCTCGATGCCAACCACACGCCCAATGCGCTGTATCGCAATTACGCGATCTGGGTGGCGCTGGCGTTCGCACTGGTTATGGCAAGCGCCGCCGCGGCCTTGTGGCTGCTTCGGCGCCACGGCCGCATGGCCAGTGCCGCGGGCTATGCGTTCGGCATGCTGCTGGCATTTTCCACCGCGCTGCTCGGCCACGAAGCGATCGGCGGCCCGGCCTCCGGCATCGACCTGGCCGCGCCGATCGAGCGCGTGCTGCGGCCCGGCATGCCGCTATACGGCGTCGGCATGCTCGACCACACGCTGCCGTTCTACCTGCGCCATCCGCTCACCATGGTGGCGCAGACCGACGAGCTGGCCTTCGGCGCTGAGCAGGAGCCGCACAAATGGCTGCCGACAGTCGACGCCTTCGTCGACGCCTGGCAGCATGGCCCGCGCGCCGTCGCGCTGATGTCGCCGCAAACGTATGCCGAACTGAGCGCGCGCGTGCCGATGCATGTGATCGCGCGCGACTGGCGCCGCGTCGCGGTGTCCAACTTTGCCTTCGCCGGCGAGCTCACGGCGCGCCGGCTTGTTTCAGATTCCCCTGCCCCCCTTTAACGCATGCAAGTCAAGAAAGTACTGATTCTCGGCGTCAACGGCTTTATCGGCCACCACCTGACGCGCCGCATCCTGGAAACCACGCCGTGGGAGGTCTACGGCATGGAC